>NZ_JBHTDO010000044.1:0-89175 GCF_042666575.1 Actinoplanes sp. GCM10030250
TCAACGACGAGCTGAAGCAGCACTTCCGCCCCGAGTTCCTCAACCGCATCGACGACACGATCGTCTTCCACCAGCTGAACGAGGACGAGATCCTCCAGATCGTCAGCATCTTCACCACCCGGATCGAAGCGCAGCTGAAGAACAAGGACATGGGCCTGGAGCTGACCGACCGGGCGAAGAGGTTCCTGGCCACCAAGGGCTTCGACCCGGTGATGGGTGCCCGGCCGCTGCGCCGCACGGTTCAGCGGGACCTGGAGGACCCGCTCTCCGAGCAGATCCTCTTCAACGAGCTGCGCCCCGGCCAGACCGTGGTGGTGGACAGCGAGGGTACGCCGGAGCAGCTGGTCTTCCGCAACGCCGCCCGGGAGAACGACGCCGAGACGACCACCGACAGTGACAACGGCGCCGACGGGAAAGCCGCCGAGGGTCAAGCCCCCGAGGGGAAAGCCGCCGGCGGGAAGAACGAGGAAAGCGGGAAGAAAGGCGAGGGTGGAGGGGAGACGGCGGCCGACAAGACGGTGCCGGCCGCCGAATGAGTCACTGCCCGGCGAGCACCACCAGTTCGCCGGGCACCACGGCCAGCCCGGCACCCGAGACTTCGACACGCACGCGGTAGGCGACCGGCGGCCCGGGTGTACCCCACACCGCGCCGACGATGGTGGCGGTGTGGTCCTCCCACGGGCTGGTCAGCATGCGGACGCGGGTGCCGGGGGCATGGCCGTCGTGGGCGACCATCAGCAACGCGTCCAGGATCTGCCGGACGCCGTCGAACGGCTCGTCCAGCACGTCGGCCGGGTTGTGTTCGATGAGGTCGCGCGCTGCCCAGTCGAGGGAGGCACATTCCAGGTCGACGGCGCTCTCCTCGCCCATCTCGGCGGCCCAGGTCACGGCGCCGACCTCCGGCACGAGGCCGGGCGCCCGCGTCTCGACCGCACGGTAGATCAGGGCCAGCAGCTCCGCGCGGCCCTCACCGGCATAGAGCAGACCCACCCGGGAGCCGGGGCGGCCCCGGGTCGGCGGGAAGCGGTCCACCAGGTGGCGGGCCCGCCCGTCGGGGATGACCGCGGCCCGGCGGGTGTCGTCGCGCCGCTGCTCGAAGGGGCGCCGGTCCCGTTCGTCGAGCAGGCGCTGCCGGTGCGGGTCGTGCCCGGCCGGATAGATGGTGCGCCCGTAACTGGCGAGGGTCTCGCCGGGGCGCAGGCCGATGGCGTCCAGCTGGCGGGCCGCCACCGAGTAGGCGACGCCGGCGCGTGCGGCCTGGGCGCGGATGGCCCGTTTCCGAGCCCGGCCCCGCCGCGGGGTCCGCCGTCCGTTGGGGTCAGTCATGATGCCTCCGGGCAGCCCACGCCCCTGCGCCGAACGGCGGCGTGCGCACACGCCGGAACCTGATCGTCCGCTGCGCTGGGTCGGTGACCCTTGGCCCTGACCGAAGAGCCAGGCGTGGTGGCCCTCCATGGGCACGGGCAGGCGCACCGCCCACAGCGGATGATATCCCCGCCCGCGGACACACGCATGCCCCGGAAAAGCGCCCGGCGCTTTCCCCGGAAAGCGCCGGCCCGCCGGAGCGGTCGCTGACGGATCTGAGTGTCGCGTGGCCCACGTGAGGGCGCGAACCGGCCCTACCGCCGGGTAACGTCTCCTCGACGGAGAACGGGAGCGCTCATGGCAACGCGATATGTAGCGATCGGCGACAGCTTCACCGAGGGTCTCGGCGACACCCAGCCCGACGGCACCGAGCGTGGCTGGGCCGATCTGGTCGCCGCCGGCATCGCCGCCGGTGAGGGCAAGACCATCGAGTACGCCAATCTCGCCATTCGCGGCCGGCTGCTCGAACCGATCGTCACCGAACAGCTCGACGCGGCGCTCGCCCTGTCACCGCAGCCCACCCTGCTCTCGCTCAACGGCGGCGGCAACGACATGCTGCGCCCCGGCGGTGACCTGGCCCGCCTCGTGCACCTGACCGAGCGGGCGGTGCGGCGGTGCAACGAGGCGGGCGTACGCGTCCTGCTGCTCAGCGGCGCCGACCCGTCCGGTCACCTGCCCCTGGGCAGCCGCATGCGCCCCAAGGGCGCGGCCCTGACCGACGCGGTCCGCGGTTTCGCCGATAAATACGACGTGGTGTTCGTCGACATGTTCAACGACAAGGAGATCCAGCGCCGCGAGTACTGGTCGCCGGACCGGCTCCACCTCAACGCGGCGGGCCACCGCCGGGTCGCCAGCCGGGTGCTCGACGCGCTCGGCTACCCGACCGAGGCCCACGTGATCGACCCGGGCCCGGCCGCGAGCCGGAACCTGCTCGCCGAGGCGCGGTATTACCGGGAGCACGTGCTGCCGTGGATCCAGCGCCGGCTTGCCGGCCGGTCGTCGGGCGACAACCGGACCGGCAAATACCTGAGCTGGGTCCCGATCAGCTCATCGGCAGTACCCGAGCGATCCTGATCGAGCCGCTGCCGCTGCCGGCGGCCGGGTAGGCGGCGCTGCCGTCGGGGTACGCCTTGAACGCCTGGTAGGCGTGGTCCTTGGCCTTGACGGTGAACTTGCCACCGACCGCCTTACCGGTGCCCGAGTCGTAGACCTGTGCGGACATGGCCGAACCCGACTGCCAGGTGAGCAGCATCCGCCCGGTGCCGTACGACACCAGGTGCGGATGGGCCGACGACGCACCGGTCTTGATCGTGGTGTCGGACTTTCCGGTGGTGAAGTGCTCCAGGCGTACCGAGCCGCCCTGGCTCCACGCCGTCCAGAAGCCCTTGCTCTTGGCCGGCACCAGGTCCCCGCCGAAGAGCGTCCCGTCGCAGGTGCCCGCCGCCACAGTCCGGTACGGGTTGGGCCTCGCTATCCGGCAGTTGTTGTCGGTGGCGCACACCGCCACGAACCGTTTCGTCCTCGGGTCCCAGACGATCCGCGACGTCCAGGCGTGGCTGCATCCCACCTCGGCCGCGTCCTTGTGCCCGGGTACGAGTTTCCCGCTCGCGTTGACGATCTGGATCCGGTCGCCCTGGTGGATGTCCACGCAGCTGCCGTTCTTCACGGTGATGGCGGTACCGAAGTAGGCGGCCCAGTTCTTGCCGTCCGTCGCCAGCCGCCCGTGATGCTGGTACCACCAGACGAAACGCGCACCGTCGTCGTACCCGGTGCGCCCGCCGGTCAGGTTGGTGACCTGCCGCTGCCAGACCTCGTTGCCCGCGTTGTCGAACCGGATCATGTGCATGGTGTTGCACGGGCTGGACTCGCCGCCGCACAGCTTGCCGGTGCCGCAGTTGCCCTTGCGGGTGAGCAGCAGCACTCCGCCGTTCTTGTCCGCCTGCACGTCCTGCAGGTCGATCCCGGTGAAGCTGGTGGGCTTGCCGACCAGCTTGTCGGCACAGTCGAGTTTGCCCAGGTAGACCTTGCCGTCGGTGCCGCGCCACGCCAGCCACGAACCGCCGTCGGGGCGGGCCGCGATCGCCAACGGCAGCGGTTCGGTGTCACCCTCGGAGCCGTACCCGGTCACCTTCGCACCGAGCTTGACCTCGGTGACCTTGGCGACCGGCTTGGCGGACGCGGCCCGCCCGCAGGGCCCGCTCGCGGGCTTCAGCGCGGTGGAGGCGGAGGCGGACGCGGAGGCGGAGGCGGAAGGGGAGACTGCGGCGGGCCCACCTGGGAGGGCGGCCGCGGAGGAGCCGGGCACGACCGAGGACTCCGCGGCGACCTGGCTGGTGTCACCGGCGGCTTCCGGCTCGTCCTTCGAGCACGCTCCCACCGCTAGGGCGGCGACGGCGGCCATGGCCACCGCGAACATCTTCCGAGTTCGCATCTTTCCTTTTCCCGGTTTGTTTAAGTCTTTATTAGGAATGGCTTAAATGGTGCTGCGACAGGCCGTGAAATTGTGGCAACGCGAGACCTTACCGCCCCTTCGTCGCCGGTCAAAGCGGTGACCGCCTGCCGAAACGCGCCCCGGGGCCGCTGAAAAGCACAGACAGCAATTCACCGAAATACCGTCGCTGAACCACGGCTGAACCGGTATTGAACCGGACCGCCACAGGCTCTTCTCACAGCCGGGACACACGGCCCCGGCGCAACTAGGGAGCCGACATGGCAGACATCACCGTCTCCGACCAGGTCAAGATCGACGACCCCGCACTGCGGGCCCTCGCCAACCGGGTGGCCGCCACCGTCAACGCCGCCACCACCAAGGCCACCGCCAACCTGGTCGAGCCGGCCCGCTTTCCGCTGCCCAAACAGGCGACGGCCCTGGAGCGGGTGCTGCGGGGAAGCATCGGCGGCATGCCGGCCGCCGCCCGGCCGAAGTCGAAGACGAACGTGCTGGCGCTGGCCGGGAACCCGGCGGCGTGGAAGAAGGAGTTCGGCGACGTGGCAGTGGTGGACCTGACGTCGGCCACGGGGGTCGACGAGCAGGTGGCGAAGCTCAAGCCCGTCGACCTGTCGAGCCTGCGGGCCATCGGGGACGACGCGATGACCATGAGTGCCGCCGCGGCGGCGGCCGCCACCCCGCCGAACAAGGAACTGGCCCTGCGGATCCACAAGGTGACCTGCAAGGACGAGACGAGCGAGCTCGGCAAGGACGAGATCTACCTCGGTGGCACCTCGGTCGACGAGGACGCGGACACCAAGACCGTGCCGGCGTTCAAGGTGAAGAGCTTCTCCACCGGCGGCGTACAGGCCTACAACCCGCCCAAGCGGTTCACCTACTTCAACGTCCGCGAGGGCGGTACCAAGTTCCCCAAGTCGTACTCGGTGGTGCTCGTCCTCATCGAGCACGACATGGGTGACATCGCCGGCTTCCTGGACAAGGTGGCCGACGCGGTACGCGACCGGCTCCGCCAGGAGCTGATCAAGGCCGGGAGCAAAGGCCCGATCGAGATGCTCATCGCGCTCGGGCTGGCGTACGTGATGGACAAGGTCTTCGCCTGGCTCAAGACGCTCTGGGGCGACGAGATCTTCAGCCCCCGGACGCTGTCCCTGAAGCTGCCCACCGCGAGCCACCGGTTCCCCGGCGGCAAGCTGGACAGCCCCGATTACACGCTGAGCTACAAGGGGCACGGCGGAGCGTACGAGGTGGTCTACGACTGGCAGCTGACCGTCTGACCGAGTGTCACGGTCAGGGACTGGCTCCAGATCTGCGTCTGCGTCCTCGGTGGATCGGTCACCGCGGTCACCGACAACGCCGAAGCCAGCACCTGTCCGGTCCCGAAGGTTCCGCGCTCGATGCGGAGTTCGGCGCTCCACCGGTCCTCGGTGGAGACGCCGACTCCGCGTGCCACGGCGTCCTCCTGGACAACCAGCACGAAGATGTGCACCTCGACGGCGTCAGCGTCGGCCCTGGTGATGGGGCCGCCCGCGGTCACGGTCAGGCCGTCCGCGGAAAGACTGATCCGGTCGATCTGGGAGAGGGACATCGCGAGCCTCCATCGGTGAGCCGGGATCGGGCCTGCGCCGCCGGCACCGCGGCGCTCTTGCGTTCGTAGAGGGCGAGAGCCTGTCGGGCGGCCTCGTCGGCCGGCCCGGTCAGGCCCGCGGCGTACCGGACGTCGGCCAGGTCCAGCCAGGCGTCACCGCGGATCACCAGCAGATCGCTCGGCTCGGCCAGGCGTACGGCCTCGCAGGCCAGGCCGGCGGCCTCGTCGAGCCGGCCACGCCGGGCCAGCACCAGGGCCAGGACGCCGCGCCACATCACCTGGGTGGGCAGGTCTTCCGGGGCCGCGTACCGGCGGCTCACCGCGCACTCCTGTTCGGCCTCGTCGTCGTGGCCCCGCGCCTGCAGCGCCCGGGCCAGCATCGCGGCGGTGGTGGCGAGCAGGGCACCCTCGCCCATCGCCTGGAGCCGCTCGTAGCCGCCGCGCAGCAGCCGCTCGGCCACCTCGGGGCGGCCGGCCAGCAACGCGAGGAGGCACTCGTGGTGCGAGACGGCGGACTCCAGCCGGCCCAGCTCACCGAGGATACCGTTGGCCTGCTCGATCAGGGCCGAGCCGCGGGTGAAGTCGCCGCGCAGGGCGTACAGCAGGCCGAGCGGGTGCAGGGTGGCGGCCACCGCGACCGGATTGCGGGCGACAGTGGACCGGATCTCCTCGCAGCACCGCACCGCCTCGGGCACCGGCAGCGGGCCGAAGGCGGCGGCGGAGGCCCGCCAGCTGAGGATCTCGAACAGCTCCCGGTCGTCGCCGGCCCGGCGGGCGTGGCCGGCCGCCTCCCGCCAGCAGACGTCGGCGTCCGCGGCGCATCCGCGCATCCAGCGAACGGTGGCGCGCAGGGACCAGGCGCGGCTCTGCCCGTACGCGTCCCGGTCCCGCCGCAGCACTCCCAGCGCCTGCACGGCCACCTCGTCGGCCTCACACAGCCAGCGCCGGGGATCCGCCTGGAGCCGCACCCGCTGCAGTTCCACCCGGCACAGCGGTGACCCGTCCAGGTCCAGAACCTTCTCCGCGTCCGCCAGCCGTCCCGCCTCGAAGAGCGCGGTACCCAGCCGGGGCAGCAGTGCCCGGCGCGCCGGATCGTCCGCGCTCAGCAGGTCGACCGCCCGCTCCAGCAGGCGCGCGGCGGCCGGTACGTCACCTCGCAGCAGCGCCGTACGCGCCGCCGCGTCAAGCCGGGCCACCGCCCGCGCCGCGAGCACCCCGGCGCCCGCCAGCCCCAGCCCGGTACGCAGCCGCGCCGCCCGCTCCAGGTGGTACCCGATCGGCTCGTCGGCGGCACCCGGCTGCCCCGCCAGCCACCGCGCGACCCCCTCGTGCAGCCCGGCCCGCACCTCACCGGGCAGCGCCCGATAGGCCACGTCGCGGATCAGCACGTGCGCGAAGCGGAAGGCGTCGTCCCCGGCGAACTGCGGCCGATCCGCGTACAGGAACTGCTTGCGCACCAACGCCATCAGCACCGCCCCCGTGCCCGCCCGCGCGGACTCGGGCAGCGACTCGGCGAGCGCCGACCGGTGGAAACGCTGCCCCTCCACCGCACCGCGGGCCAGCACCTGCCGCTCGGCCGGCTCCAGACGGTCGATCCGGGCCGCGAGCAGCGTCTGGATGCTGGGCGGCAGCGCACCGCCGGCGTCCGGCCGGGCCGCGATCAGCTGCTCCAGGAAGAGCGGGTTCCCCTCGGCCGCCGCCACCACGCGGTTCACCTCGGCCGGCTCCAGCCGGCCCGCGGCCAGCACGCCCGCCAGCTGCCGGGTGTCGGCCTTGCCCAGGCCGTCCAGCGGGATCACCGATCGGCCGCGCTGCGGCACCGCCCACTGCGGACGGGTCTCCAGCAGCTCCGGGCGGGCCGAGCAGAGCAGCAGGACCGGCGCGTCACCGAGAAGCGCGGCCAGGTGATCCACCAGGTCGAGCAGGGTGGGCTCGGCCCAGTGCAGGTCCTCGATCACGACGGCGAGCGGCCGCTGCCGGGCGGCGTGCTCGAACAGGCGCCGGAATGCCCAGAACGTCTCCTCGGCACCGGCCGGTTCGCCGGCCGGGCCGATCGCGCCGAGCACCCGGCGGGAGATCAGCCCGGCGCGGTCCGCACCGCGCAGCACTCTCTCCAGGCCGCCGTCCAGCTGCGCCACGATCTCGGCGAGGGCGTGATAGGTGATCCCCTCGCCGTAGGGCAGGCACCGGCCGGTGACCACCTGACCGCGGAAGCCGCTGGTGAATCGATGCAGCAGGCGGGATTTGCCGATGCCGGGCAGACCCGTCACGGTCACCAGCCGGGCACCGGTGTCCCGGGCGCAGCGAAGATGGGCCAGCTCCTCCTCCCGCCCGACGAACGGGGTGTCCGGGACGGCCGGCGAGGGCGTGCACACCCGGTCGAGCCGCCAGACGGGCCTGCCCCGGACCTCGCCGCGGGGCGTCGCGCGCAGCGCCGGACCGGCGAGCCGGTGAACGCCGGGGCCGATCAAAATCAGACCTGGGTCGGCGTGCAGGCGTAGGCGTACGGCATGGTCGACGGCCTCGCCGGTGGCTAGCGGCTCCAGGCGTACGTCCGCTCCCACAAAGACCGGCCCGGCATCCACGCCGAGCCGGGCCGCCAGGTCTCCCCCGGTCTCGCAGGCCAGCGCGGCAAGCGCGGTCCGCAGCTCCTGTGCCGCGCGAAGCGCACGCACGGCGTCGTCCTCATGGAGCTCGACCAGCCCGAACACGCCCACCACGGTCTCGCCGCCGCCCGGCTGCACCGCGCCCGCGTGCCGCTCGATGATCTCCGCGCAGAGCCGCGCGTGCCGGGTCAGCACCCGGTGGGCGACCTCGGCGTCGAACTGCTCCGCCACCGCGATCTCACCGGTGAGCCCGGCCGCGACCACTGTCACCAGCCGATGGCCGATCGCCGGCGGCGCGGGCGGAACCACCACCGGCTCCGGGGCGGAGGCCGACGGCAGATCCAAATCGGTCGCCTGCGCCAGGATGCGGCTCTCCAGATCGCGCAGCCCGGCGCCCGGCTCCAGACCCAGCTCCTCGTCGAGCAGGCGGCGCGCGTCACGATAGGCGGCGAGCGCCTCGGCCTGCCGGCCACACCGATAGAGCGCGATCATCAGCTGGGCACACAGGCGCTCACGGAACGGGTGCGCGGCCGCGAGGCGCTGCAGCTCAGGCACCAGAGCGGCGTGCCGGCCGAGGGCCAGACCAGCGTCGAACAGCGTTTCCTGTACGGCGAGACGACGCTCGCCGAGCCGATACACCTCGTGGCGTGCCCGGCCGGGGAGGTCGAGACCTTCGAGCGGCTCGCCTCGCCACAGTCGCAGGGCTTGCCGGAGCAGCCCTGCCGCCCGGGCCGGGTCGCTGACCAGGCATTTCTCGGCGTCATCGGCTATCCGGTCGAAGTCGGCGGCGTCGAGTGTGGCGCCTTCGAGCGTGGCGGCGTTCACCGCGTACCCCCGGCCGTGGGTGCTGATGACGCCGCCGCCGAGAGTCTGCCGCAGGGTGTGCACGTAGCCCTGCACGAGTTTGGCCGCGCTCACCGGCGGCGCCTCACCCCAGAGTTCGTCGATCAGCCTGGTGGCCGGGACGGTCTCGCCGGGATGGAGCAGGAGGACAGCGAGCAGCGCCGCCGGTTTACCGGCGCCGATCTCCAAGAACTCACCGTCGTCGACGATCTCGAGACGGCCGAGGATGCGGAACTCCATCTGGCCCCCTGCCCCATCCTGACCGCGGCGCGGGGTCCGGCGATATCGAAAGCCCGACAGGATCGACTTGTGTCGATGCTGATGCCCGGCTTACCGTCTCCTTCTCCCCGCCGTCCCCAATCCCCCTGTCGCCTTTCTTCGGAGGCTTCGATGAAACGATTCATAGCGGCTTTGGTCGCACTCACCGTGATTGCCGCTCCCCAGGCCGCGGTGGCAGCCGCCCCCACCGTCACCCTCTCCTCGACCACGGTGCTCACCACCAACGGCCGGACCGCCCTCACCTACACCGGCTACATGAACGGGGAGAGCTTCCAGCAGGACGGCATCGTCACCCACGCGAACCGCCAGTACGCCGCCTTCTGGGACCAGAACGGCTACGTCAACATCTCCCGGCGGCAGCTGCCCTCGGGCGCCTGGCAGAACCTGCGGCTGACCGATTACGTCACCTCGTCGACCGACTCGCACAACACCATCAGCATCGGGATCTCCCCCTCGGACGGCACCATCCACCTGGCCTTCGACACGCACTCGTCGCAGTTCCGGTACCGCCGGTCGGTCGCCGGTCTCGCCACGTCCACGGCATGGTCGGCGAGCAGCTTCGGCGCCGTCACGACGAGCCTGACCGGGACGAGCATGGCGGTCGTGACCTACCCGCAGTTCTTCGCCCACCCCGACGGGACACTGCAACTGGCCATCCGCACCGGCTACAGCGGCACCGGCGACGAGGTGCTGTACGAGTACCGGTCCGGCACGTGGACCTACGTCGGCGAGTTCATCGACGGGACCACGGCCGGCAACAACGCGTACCTGTTCGGCATCGAGTACGACAACTACGACCCGGCCGCACCGCTGCTGCACGTCACCTGGACCGTGCGGGAGACCTCGGACGCCAGCACCAACCATGATCTTTACTACGCGTACAGCAAGGACAAGGGCCGGACCTGGCGCAACAACGCCGGCACGGTCATCGCCACCACCGGCTCCAGCCCGCTGCGCTCGGACGCCGCGAACCTCAAGGTGTGGGGCATCGGCCAGAACCGGGGCCTGATCAACCAGGAATCGCAGGTCGTCGACGCGGGCGGCGTCGTACACGTGCTCGCCTCACACCTGCCCGCCTCCGCCGCGAACAACAGCAACTTCACCAGCGCCCGGGATTCCGCCGTGCTGGTGCACTACTGGCGGGACAAGGCGAGCAAGGTGTGGCACCAGACCTTCACGCCGTTCCTGGAGCGCAGCGCCCGGGGCGACATCGCTGTCGACGCCCGGGACAACCTGTACGTGGCGAGCGGCGACTCGACCACCCGCAAGCTGCACATCCAGACCGCGTCGAAGGCGTCCGGCTGGACGGACTGGGTCATCCGGTACACGTCCGGGGCGGTCTACTACTCGGACCCACTGATCGACCACCAGCGGTTGAAGTCGCTGGGGACGCTGAGCATCTTCGCCCCGCGGTACGGCGGCAGCCAGATCGACGTCCAGGACTGGACAGTCAGCGGCTGACCTCCACCACGTTCCGACCCCTTCGGCGCCTGGCCATGACCACGCCCAGGGCCAGACCGGTGGCCAGGATGTAGATCGGCGGATCAAGCTCGACGATGTCGAGGAGAAGCACGGTGTCCACGGCCGGCACGCCGAATCCGCTCTCGATGAGCGCGCCGGGAAGCCACAGCGGTGCCCACACCGCCGACAGCTTCCCGGCGATCAGCACAGTCACCGCCACCGCCACATCGGCCAGCACCAGGGCGCCGAGAGCACCGGCCCACCAGGCCGCCCGCCGCCGGCCGCTGACGTTCAGCCGGTGGACCAGGTGCAGCAGCACGGCCAGGCCGCCGAAGAACACCGCGTAGGCCGGGCCGTGCCTGTCGATCTTCGGGGCGCTGTTGCTGAGCAGGTACATCAGGTTGCACGCCAGGAACGACGGCACGGTGGCGGCCAGGGCCAGCGTGGTGATCCGCGATTCCGGCACGGTCCACCAGCTCCCCAGCCGAGCGAGCAGCACCGCCGCGCCGACCGTGGCGGCGGTCCACAACGTGAAGAGCAGGGACTCCGGCGCCAGACCCATCGGCAGCACCGAGACGAAGAGCGCGGTGACACCGAGCGCGGCAGCGAACAGCGGCGCCAGCAGACTCAGCCGCACCCACGAGATCACCATGCCGGGTTGACCGTCCCGGCCGCCGCACCCGGAACCGCGGTCTGAGCGCGCAGCTCGGCGAGTACGTGCCTCGCCTGAACCGCGCCGTCGGGAGTCAGCCGATAGAACCGGCGCGCCGGCCTCCCCTGCTCCGACGGGTCGATCTGCTCCCAGCGCGCGTCCACCCAGCCGGCCTCCTGCAGCCGGTGCAGAATCGGGTAGAGGCTGCCGCTGGCCAGACCCGTCGTCTGCATGATCTCCAACCCGTAGCGGTCGGCGTCAGGCTCAGCCAACAGCGCGGCCAGTACCCGCGCCGTCGGAACAGTGATCCGCATCCAGTTACTGTATCTGAACTCTATATAGGGGTGAAAGCCCAGGCGCGGGCCTGGGCTGCAAGCAATCGAATCAGATCCGGAACCGGCCGATCACCCGCTGCAACTCGGTGCTGATCCCCGCCAGCTCCACAGCGGTCCCGCTGGCCTCAACCAGGTTCGCCGTGGTGCTCTGCGTGGCGGTGGCAACCCCGCTGATCGTACCCGCGATATCGGTGCTGCCCTGAGCAGCGTCGCTGACGCTGCGGCTCATCTCGCCGGTGGTCGCGGTCTGCTCCTCCACCGCCGAAGCGATCGTCAGCTGGTAGTCGTTGATCCGCGCGATGATCTGCGAGATCTCGCCGATCGCCGCCACCGCGTTCGTGGTGTCCGACTGGATCGCCTCGACGCGCCGGGAGATGTCGTCGGTGGCCCGTGCCGTCTCCTGTGCCAGGTCCTTGACCTCGCTGGCCACCACCGCGAAGCCCTTGCCCATCTCACCGGCCCGAGCCGCCTCGATGGTGGCGTTCAGGGCGAGCAGGTTCGTCTGCTCCGCGATCGCGGTGATCGTCTTGACCACGTTGCCGATCTCCGCGCTGGAAGCGCCGAGCTTCGACACGGTGGCGTTCGTGGTCTCCGCGACGGTCACGGCTTCCGAGGCGACCCGGGCCGCCTCGTTCGCGCTCTCGGCGATCTCGCGGATGGAGACGCCCATCTCCTCGCTGCCGGCGGCGACGGTCTGCACGTTGGAGGAGACCGTCCCGGCCGCGAAAGCCACCGCGTCGGCCTGGGTGGCGGCCTCCCGCGCGGACTCGCCGATGCGGTCGGTGGCACCGGTCAGCCGTTGGGTGCTCTGGCTGAGGATCTGCGAGCTGGCGGTCAGCGCGCTGACCATCTCGCGCAGGCCGTCGCGGGCGGTGTTCACGGCCACGGCCATGCCACCGAGCTCGTCGCGGACCTGCACCTCGGCCGGGACCGTGAGGTCACCACTGGCCACCGCGGCGAGCGAGTCGGAGACGCTGTTGAGCTGACGGACGATGACACGGCAGACGAAGGTCGCCAGGGCCAGGCCGAGGACCAGGGCAAGGGCCACCACGACGATCATTCGGGTACGGGAGCTCTCGTACGTCTCCTGCGCAGCGGCCGCCATCTCGGCGGACTCCGCGTCCTCGACCTGTTGCAGCTCGACGATCGCGGCCTTCAGGTTCGCCTGGGTCTTGAGCCAGGCCGGGGTGATCTGGTCGGCGGGCGGCATCTCGAACCCGGCGGCCGGCTTCTGCTGGAAGAGGGCGACGGCGCGCAGGTTGCGGAAGTAGGTGAATTCCTCCTCCACCTTCTGCGCGGCGGCCAGGCGATCGGTGGAGTCAGCGGCCAGCTCGCGGTACGCACTCAGCGCGGTCATCAATTCCGCGTCCGAGACCTCCAGCGCCTTGATCGAGGCGGCTTTGCTGGCGGCGTCCGGCACGATGGCCCAGCCGAACATGTTCTGGGCGTCGTCGCCGGCGGCACCGCGCAGGGTGCTGAGCTGCACCAGCGCGTCGACGTGCCGTTCCTTCATCCGGGTGACGCCGTCGTTGAGCTCGCTCATCCGGTTGATCGACATGACGCCGATGGCGAGGGCGGCCACCGCGATGGCGAGCACCGAGACGTAGATCTTGGCGCCGACCCCGAAGTCGGCGAGCCAACCGGTGATCGGATTACGTTTCGCGGTCACCTGGACGTTGCTCGCTCTCATGACATCTCTTTCGGCACGTTCCCGCCCCAGATGAGCGATAGCGTGCGGATGCCCGGGTGCAACGTTCACATCAAGGGTCCGGCAAGGCTCAATCTTGACAAGCAAGTTACGGCCGTCAACACTGCGAAACAATCCACGCCTAGCGATGCCATCCCCCGTTGTTAGCGCTCACGTTAGAAGGATCCGATGCCCAGAGCTCTCGTCCGGATCAGCACCTTCCTGACGCTCGCCGTCCTCCTCTTCAGCACCTGGTCGTTCGCCAAACCCCGTCCGGCGGCCGCCCTCGACCCGTTCACCGGCTACCTGATGGCCCACTTCATCGGTGAGTCCGCCCGCGGCGAACAGATCTACCTGGCCCACAGCAAGGACGGGCGGAACTGGACCGACCTGAACAGCGGCGGCCCGGTCCTGCTCTCCACCGTCGGTACGCAGGGCGTCCGCGACCCCGCACTCGTCCGCTCCCCGGCCGGCGACCGCTACTGGATCATCGCCACCGACCTGCGGATCGCCAGCGGCACCTCCTGGAGCGACGCCGCCAACCGCGGCAGCAAATCCCTCGTCGTGTGGGAGTCGCGCGACCTGGTCAACTGGTCAGTGCCCAGGCTGATCAACGTGGCCGGCGGCATCTCCGGAGCCGGTGACGCGTGGGCGCCGGAGGCCATCTACAACCCGGCGACAGGTGACTACGTCATCTACTGGGCCACCAACTCCGCTCTGAACGGGGTGACCAAGCACCGCGTCTGGTACGTCCGGACCAGCGACTTCCGCACGGTCACCGCCCCGCAGCTCTACATCGACCGGGGTACCGGCCAGGGCGTCATCGACACCCAGATCATCGAGGTACCGAGCAGCCTCGGCGGTTACCGGTACTACCGGGCCTCGGCCGACGGCCAGATCACCGTCGAGGGCAGCAACACGATCCTCGGCACCTGGACCCGGATCGGCGACCTGCAGCGCCTCGGCATCTCCAACGGCGCCACCGGCGGCAACGTGGTCGAGGGCCCGATGTGGGCGCAGACGAACGGCACCAACGAGTGGCACCTGTGGCTCGACCAGTACGCCACCGGCCGCGGTTACATGCCGGTGCGGTCCACGAACCTCGGCAGCACGCAGAACTTCGCCACCCGTACCGATTACAGCCTCGGCACGAACCGCAAGCGGCACGGGTCGATCCTCAACCTGACCGGCGCCGAGGAGAGCCGCGTGCTGGGCAAGTGGGGTTCGTCCGCCACCGTCAAGCGGATCCAGTCGTACAACCAGCAGACCCGCTACGTACGCCACTCGAACTTCGACGTCCGGATCGACGCCTCGGTCAGCCCCGTGCAGGACTCGCAGTTCCGGGTCGTACCCGGTCTGGCCAACAGCTCCGGTTACGTCTCCTTCGAGTCGGTCAACTACCCGGGCTACTACCTGCGGCACTACGACTACGACGGTGTCCTCGCCGCCAACGACGGCTCCACCACGTTCGCCGCCGACGCGACGTTCAAGCAGGTCGCCGGGCTCGCCGACGGTTCGTGGTCGTCGTTCCAGTCGTACAACTACCCGACCCGCTACCTGCGCCACTACAACTACCTGCTGCGGGTCGACCCGATCAGCACCGCCACCGAGCGGGGTGACGCCACCTTCCGGATCACCAATTAGGGGTCGTGCTTCCGGGTTGTCCCGGATAGTGCGCCGGTGGTGCCCTTGGAATGATTGGCGAATCTCAACGCCTTGGGGAGGCCGTCATGAGATTCCGCCGTCTCGGCACCGCCGGCGCACTTGCCGCTCTGTTGCTCGTCGCCGCCTGCGGGGGTGACCCGGCCGGCACCAGCACCGCGAGCGAGCCGAGCACCGACCCGCACAGTTCGCACAGTGGCGGTTCGGCGCCGCCGCCGACACCGCTGCGGCAGGGTGAGCGGTTCGTCGACATCGGGCTCGACAGGGCGTACACGCCCGCCGCACCGAACGGCGGCACCGACGAATATCGATGCTTCCTCGTCGATCCGAAACTGACCGAGCCGGCGTACCTGACCGGCAGCCGCTTCCTCCCGCAGAACGCGGCGATCGTGCACCACGCGATCTTCTACCGGCTCGGCCCGGAGCAGGCGAAGACCGCCGAGCAGGTGGACACCGACACACCCGGCGAGGGCTGGACCTGCTTCGGCGACACCGGCGTGCAGGGCGAGACCGCCTGGGTCGCGCACTGGGCACCCGGCGCCGGCGAGACCCTGATGCCGAACGGTTTCGGCTTCGAGATGCCGCCCGGCAGCAAGCTCGTCATGCAGATCCACTACAACCTGCTGGGCGGCGACGGCGCGCAGGGCGACCAGTCCGGTATGCAGATGCGCCTCGCCACCGGCGGTTCCGGCCTGAAACCGCTGGCCACCGGCCTGGTGATGGCGCCGATCGAGCTGCCGTGCGAGCCCGGCGGCACGGGCCCGCTCTGCGACCGCGAGACCGCCGTCGCCGACGTCGAGAAACGTTTCGGTGCCGAATCCGGCGAGACCGTCGACCAGCTCGTCCAGTGGTGCAGCGGCGGCAAGCCGAAGCCCGGCAACACGCAGAGCTGCGACCAGCCGATCGAGGAACCGGGCACGATCTACATGGCGGCCGGTCACATGCACCTGCTGGGCCGCGCCATCAAGGTCGAGCTCAACCCGGGCACCGCGAAGGCGCAGACCATCATCGACGTTCCGCAGTACAACTTCGACAACCAGGCGCTGGTCCCGCTCAAGAAACCGATCCCGGTCGCGAAGGGCGACAGCATCCGGGTCACCTGCACCCACGACGCGACGCTGCGCCAGAAACTTCCGCAGCTCAAGCAACTGCCGTCCCGCTACGTCGTCTGGGGCGAGGGCACCAGCGACGAGATGTGCCTCGGCATCCTGGTCATGTCGCCGGGCCAGGCCTGATCATTCGCCGCCTGGCGCCGACTTCGGTTGCGCCAGGCGGCTCTCGCACGCTTGCTTTTCTCGTACGAGACACGCAAAGTCCCCGGGCTACACCGCGACCCGGGTGCCACTGCGGGCCGCAGCGCGCGCATCCGGGCTGAAGTGGCGGTCCAGGCCGATGCTCATCAATCTTCGGTGGCTTTGTTACACCACCCGGGAACGGTGGGTAACGAAGAGGGCATGACGGAGTTCGGCATCCACGCCTCGCACGAGCAGATCCCGCCCGGCGCCCTCCTCGAGGCGGTGATCGCCGCTGAGAGGGCCGGCTTCGACGCCGCGATGTGTTCCGACCATTTCTCCCCGTGGAGTCACCGGCAGGGCCAGTCCGGGTTCGCCTGGTCCTGGCTCGGCGCCGCGCTCCAGGCCACGAACCTCTCGTTCGGCGTGGTCAACGCACCCGGCCAGCGATACCACCCGGCGATCATCGCCCAGGCGATCGGCACGCTCGGCTCGATGTACCCGGGGCGGTTCTGGACCGCCTTCGGCTCCGGCGAGTACAGCAACGAGCACATCACCGGCGAAGTATGGCCGCGCAAGGACGTGCGCAACGCCCGCCTGCGCGAGTGCGTCGACGTGGTCCGCGACCTACTGAACGGTGAACTGGTATCGCACGACGGCCTGGTCACCGTGGACCGGGCCCGGGTGTGGACCCGCCCCGAGACGCCGCCCCCGCTGATCGGCGCCGCCGTCAGCCCGGCGACCGCCGCGTGGTGCGCCGAGTGGGCCGACGGCCTGGTCACCGTGAACGCCCCCGAGGAGCGCCTCCGCGAGATGATCTCGGCGTACCGGGGAGCCGGCGGGCGCGGGCCGATCTGCCTCCAGGTGCACCTGAGCTGGGCGGAGAGCACCGAGGAGGCCAAGCGGATCGCCCACGACCAGTGGCGCGGCAACATCTTCCCGCCGCCGGTCTGCTGGGACCTGGCCACCGCCGAGGAGTTCGACGTGGTCTCCGAGCAGGTCACCGTCGAACAGGTCGCCAAGGTCGTCAACATCTCCGCCGACCTCGAGGAGCACGTCGAGCTGCTCCGCGGGTACACCGACCTCGGCTTCGACCGCATCTACCTCCACCACGTCGGCCAGGACCTGCTGCCGTTCGTCGAGGCCTTCGGCTCCAAGGTCCTCCCCCGCCTCCGCTGACCCCTCCAGCTGGCCGACCCGGGCTGGCGCTCAGTGCTGCCTCAACCTCCGCGAGGCGGCCCTGGGAGCCAGCCGGGGCGCTACCGCCGGCGGGGTGGCAGGCCGGCCTACCGCCGGCGGGGTGGCAGGCCGGCCTACCGCCGGCGGGGTGGCAGGCCGGCCTACCGCCGGCGGGGTGGCAGGCCGGCGCGCTCGCGGGCCCGGTCGAATCCCTCGTCGTCGTCGCCGAAGTAGCCCCACGGCCAGGTCGGGATGTCACCGCTGCGCTCCAGGTGCCACCGCGCCCGCTCCAGCTCGCCGCAGTCCGCGTAGACGCAGGCGAACGCCTGATGCGCCTCCGGCGACGCGGGATGGCTCGCGAAGTCCAGCGACCCGGCCAGCAGCCGGTCCGACGCCGGGTCGATCTCGGCGCGCACGGAACGCTTGCTCAGGTAGCGCAGCGCCGCCCAGACCCGCCTCAGCACGTTGTCCGAGCTGCGCAGTTCCACATACGCCTCGATGTGCGCCAGCGGAATGAGCGCGAGCAGCGGGTGACCCGGCGGCAGGTCCCTGGTGCGCTCCCGGGCGAACGCGAAACACTCGGCCTCACTGCCGTACCACTTCTCGGTGAGCGTCACCAGCCGCAGACGGTTGGCCTGGTACGACACGTCGCCGCCACGCCGCACCAGCTCCTTCCACATGTCGTGCACCTCGCCCTGATAGGAGCTGGCCCCCAGCGCGCAGCTCATCAGCTCGAACCACGGCGCGGGATCGTCCGGCAGCAACTCGGCGGCCCGGCGCAGCGACTCGCGGGCCCGGGTCGTGTGGTGCAGCAGCCCGTCGATCTGCTCGGAGCTGGTGTCGTTGATCCGCGCGGCGCCACGAGCCTCGAACCCGGCCGTCGACTGCATCGCACCGACGAGAAGCCACAGTTCCGGGTTCCACGGGTCCTGGCCGAGCTGGGCCTCCAGCTGGGGAAGCCGTGAGGTGGTGTCCTTGGTCAGCCAGGCGATCGCGTGGATCCGCGCCGTCGCGTCACCCCGCGAGGCGGCGAGCAGGTGCAGGGCGGGCGCCGTGTCGCCGTGCTGGAGAGCGGTGCAGGCCTGGCGATAGGGATCGCTCGCGTACATGATGCCCCTCGAAGTCGCGGCGGATCCGGCGATCTTACCTAGACCGATCGACCTGGCTCGACCCGAGCGTGCGGTCCAGGCGGTTGCGGTGGTGGGCTTTGCTGGTGACATGGACGAGCCTCTCGATGCCAGGATCGCCCGGCTCGCTGCGGCGCTCCGGGACCGGGAACAGCTCGAACCCCGGCGCGCGGGCCTCGTGGCCGCGATCACCAGGGTGACCGATGAGCTGGCGGCCCTGCGGCGCGAGCAGGCCGCTGAGCAGCGCCACGTCGATCGGCTGGAGGGCTTCTCGGTGGATCGCGTGCTGACCACCCTGCGCGGCACCCACGGCAGCGCACTCGACCGGGAGCGCGCCGAGGCCGAACAGGCCCGCTCCCGGACGGCCGATGCGCAGCGCCGCCTCGACTCGCTGACCGCCGAGCTGGCAGCGGTGAAGGCCCGGCTGGCGGCGACCAGCACCGCGCCCGCGACCTACGCCGCCGCGATCGCCGAGAAGGAGCGGCAGCTCCGGGAGTCCGGCCACGCCAGCGGGACCCGGCTCACCGAGCTGGCGGTCGAGCGCGACGCCGTCCGGTCCGACCTGCAACGGCTCCAGCGGGCAGCGAAGGCAGCCGCGCGTGCGGCGGAGGCGTTGCGGGCGGCCAATGAGTACCTGGCGTCGGCGGGAACCTGGTCCATCGCGGACACCTTCCTGAGCGGTGGGGTGCTCAGCAGCTACGTCAAGCACGAGCGGATGGACGAGGCGTCCGCCCATCTCGCCGGCGCGGAACGCCAGCTGGACGCGTTGCGCAAGGAGCTGGGCGACCGCGGCGCCGTCAGCGCGCTCGGCACCGGCCCGGGGGTGGACGAGACGACCCGGTTCTTCGACGTGTGGCTGGACAACATCTTCACCGACCTGAGCGTGCGCGGCCGGATCGACGCGGGCCGTGAGCGGATCGCCCGGGTCGCCGTGCAGGTCCGCGACGTGCGGACGTCGCTGAACAGCAGGATCGCGTCGGTCCGCGCCCGTCTCCGGTACATCGAAGGCGAACGCGAGAGGCTGCTGAGTGCCTAGGTGAAGGTCCAACTTAACCGGTTGACTAAGCCATCGACAGACGTTAAACAGTTCGTAGATCCGGCAGGATCTACGAAAGGATTCCCGGCGTGGACCCGTTCGAAAGAGTGCCGCTCGGCCGGACCGGCGTCACCGTCACCCGCCTCGGCATGGGCCTGGCACCGATCGGCGGTCTCTATTCGGCGGTCGGCGACGACTGCGCAATGGCGGCAATCGATACTGCCTGGCAGCACGGCGTGCGATTCTTCGACACCGCGCCGCTCTACGGGTCCGGGCTCTCCGAACGGCGGTCCGGCGCGGCGCTCGGCAAGCGCGACCGCGCGGCATTCACCCTTTCCACGAAGGTCGGCCGTCGGCTGGCGCCGGGCACGGAGAACCAGGCGGGAATCTGGGCCGAGCCAGGAAAATCGGTCCCGGTCTGGGACTTTTCAACCGCTGGGGTACGCGAATCGCACCGCGAAAGCCTCGAACGGCTCGGCCTGGACAGGGTCGACGTCCTGCACCTGCACGACCCCGACGACCATTACACCGCAGCCGTCACCGAGGCCCTGCCGACCCTGGTGGAACTGCGCCGCGAGGGCACGATCGGTGCCGTCTCCGCCGGGATGAACCAGTCCGCGATGCTCACCGAGTTCGCGCGCACCGGGCACTTCGACTGTTTCCTTCTCGCCGGGCGGTATTCCCTGCTCGACCAGTCCGGGCTCGCCGACCTGCTCCCCGAATGCCACCGCCGCGGCATCTCGGTGATCGTCGGCGGCGTCTACAACTCCGGTGTCCTCGCCGACCCGCGCCCCGGCGCCTCGTACGACTACCGTCCCGCCCCGCCCGAGGTGATCGCCCGTGCACAGGCGATGGCCAGGCTCTGCGACAGGTACGGCGTACCTCTGCGCGCCGCCGCCCTGCAGTTCCCCCTCGGACATCCAGCGGTTGCGGCCGTCCTGGTCGGCATGCGCTCCCCCGAGGAGGCCGCCGACGCCGCGGCGATGGCCCAGGTCCCGATCCCCGGCGGGCTGTGGCGTGATCTGGTCAGCGCGTGGCTGCTCGACCCCGAAGTGCCCGTCGCGTGATCATCGACGCGCACCAGCACTTCTGGACCGCCGACTATCCGTGGCTCACCGGCTCGATCCGGCGCGACTACACCATCGCTGACCTGCGACCCCACCTCACGGCAACCGGCGTACGCCGTACCGTCCTGGTCGAAGCCGGCCGGTGCGACGCGGCCGAGACCACCGCGTTCCTCGCTCTCGCTGACGCCACCCCGGAGATCGCCGGCGTGGTCGGCTGGGCCGCGCTGACCGATCCCGCCCTCGGTGACGTGCTCGCGAAACACCGCGCCGGGCCGGGCGGCCACCTGCTCGCCGGGGTCCGCGACCAGGCCCAGGCCGGCCCGGACGACCTGCTCGACGAGCCCGCGGTCCGGGCCGGCCTGGTCCGGGTCGCCGCCGCCGGCCTGGTCAACGAGCTGGTGGTCCGCGCCGCCCAGCTGCCCGCCGTCGAACGTGCCGTCGCGGCCCTGCCGGACGCGCCGTTCGTCCTCGACCACCTCGGCAAACCACCGATCGCTGCCGGCGGGCTGGACCGTTGGCGCCGGCTGATCGCACCGGTGGCCCGCCACGAGAACGTGGTGGCGAAGCTGTCCGGACTGGTCACGGAGGCCGGGCCGGGATGGTCGGAATCGGACCTGCGGCCCTACGTGGAAACCGCCCTGGAGCTGTTCGGCCCCGACCGGCTGATGTTCGGCTCGGACTGGCCGGTGTGCGAGTTGGTGGCCACTTACGAGCAGGTCACCGCAGCGCTGACGGCGATTCTCGGCGGCCGCCCCTCCCCCGTGTTCGGCGACACCGCCGCTCGCGTCTATCGATTGGAGCTCTGATGAGGTATCTGCGCGTCGGCCCACCCGGTGCCGAACGGCCGGTGCTCTACGCCGACGGTGCCCTGCTCGACCTGTCGGGCGTGACTCCCGACATCGACGGCGCCTTCCTCGCCGCCGGCGGCTTCCGGGGCGACCCGGCCGACCTGCCGCCGGCCCGGGTGGACGGAAGCCGGATCGGCCCGCCGATCGCCCGGCCGGGTGCGGTGCTCTGCATCGGGCAGAACTATGCCGCGCACGCCAAGGAGTCCGGTGCCGAGCCGCCGAAGGAGCCGATCCTGTTCTACAAGGCGCCGAACACCGTGATCGGCCCGGAGGACGACATCATGCTGCCGCGCGACTCGGTACGTACCGACTGGGAGGTCGAGCTGGGCGTGGTGATCGGCAAGACCGCCCGCTACCTGTCCTCGCCGGAGGAGGCCCTCGATCACGTCGGCGGCTTCGTGATCTCCAACGACGTTTCGGAGCGGGACTTCCAGCTGGAGCGGTCCGGCGGCCAGTGGTCCAAGGGCAAGTCGTGCGAGACCTTCAACCCGCTCGGTCCGTGGCTCGTCACACCGGACGAGGTCGCCTTCCCGCTGCGGCTGCGCTCCTGGGTGGACGGCTCCCCCCGCCAGGACTCCACCACCGAGGACATGATCTTCGACGTCGGCTTCCTGATCTGGCACCTCTCCCAGTTCACCGTCCTGGAACCCGGCGACCTGATCAACACCGGTACGCCCGAAGGTGTTGCCCTCTCCGGCCGCTTCCCCTTCCTGCGCGCCGGCGACGTAGTAGAGATGGAGATCGTCGGCCTGGGCCGCCAGCGCAGCGTAGTAAAGGGCTAACCCCAGCTGGCCCCGAGCCGCACCCCCCCGCCGCAAAAGCACCCCTGACAGCCAGCCCGCGAACCCAGCTGGCCGTGAGCGGGGCCTTCCGCCCGCAAAAGCACCCCTGGCAGCCAGCCGGCGAACCCAGCTGGCCGTGAGCGGGGCCTTCCGGCCGCGAAAGCACCCCTGGCAGCCAGCCGGCGAACCCAGCTGGCCGTGAGCGGGGCCTTCCGGCCGCGAAAGCACCCCTGGCAGCCAGCTGGTCAAGCCGGCTGGGCGTGAGCGGGGCGGCGAGGACGGCGGGGTGAGGCGGGGGTGGCTTAAGTCTTGGTTAAGTCGAGAATTGTTAAGAAACCGCTTTCCTCCTGCGTACGTGCTACTTCCCAGACATGCCTTCGGGCGACCTGCTAGGGAAAGGCACGATATGAGCTCCATCTCGCGAGCCAGAAGCAGAGTGATCGCCGCGGGGGCCCTCGCGGTTGGCATGGTCGCAGCGGTGGCCTTCACCAACTTCGCCGCGGCTGACGTGCCGCCCGCGACCGGCGAGCAGGTCGTCACGGAGACGATCGAGGTCAGCGGTGTCTTCGACGGGGAGAACAAGCGCTTCATCGGTGGCGGTGACCTCGGTGACGGCGGGCAGGACGAGGGGCAGGATCCGCTGTTCCAGCTGGCGGCAGGCGCAACGCTGCGCAACGTGATCCTGGGCAGCCCGGCGGCCGACGGTGTGCACTGCGCCGGGAGCTGCACGCTGAGCGGGGTGCACTGGGAGGACGTGGGTGAGGATGCGGCGACCTTCCGCGGCACCGGTGCGACCGTGGTGATCGAGAACGGCAGCGCCACGGCCGCTGACGACAAGGTGTTCCAGGACAACCGGGGTGCCGGCGGTTCGGTGACCATCCGGAACTTCGAGGTCTCGAACTTCGGCAAGCTCTACCGGTCGTGCGGGAACTGCTCGACGCAGGCCGCCCGTACGGTGACGATGCAGGACATCACCGCCACCGCCCCGGGCGACATCCTGGCCGGCATCAACGTCAACCTGGGCGACCGGCTCACCATCGACGGCGTCACGCTCGTCGGCGACGACATCGGACTGTGCGACCTGTTCGAGGGCAACGACACGGGTGACGAACCGACCAAGATCGGTGAAGGCCCGGACGGCACGGCCTGCGTGGCGACCGGGGTGACCGGCCCCTAGTCACCGCCGGCTCGGGCCGGATCGTGCTCGGCGTCATCGGCCTGGACATGGGCATCCGCGGGACCAGCCTGGACATGGGCATCCGCGGAACCAGCCTCCGCGGGTGTCCGCGTCCAGGCGAAAGCCAGGGAACCGCCGATCAGGCCGAGGAGCAGGCCGACTATGAAGCCGCCCATGTTCGAGGTGAGCCAGGTGCTGAGGCTCAGCAGGACGGCGACCAGCGAGTAGAAGACCCGCTGGGCCGGGTTGAACCAGAGCAGCAGGCCACACAGGGTGATCAGGATCGGGATCAGGTAGCCGAGAAAATTCTGCATGCCGACCTTGAGGATCACCGGCAGCGGCGCCCACACGGTCACGAAGATCTCGATGCCGCCGAGCAGCACGAACAGGCCACCCCAGAACGGCCGGGAGCGCCGCCATGCCCGCCACGACCAGCGAACCCGAGCCGGTGACGATCGGAGGGCCGAGGCCGCAACCGGGGCCGGTGACGATCGGTGAGGCTCGGCGGGTGACGGCTCAGCAGCCACGGTCGTCGAAGCCCATGCGCAGGTTGGGCAGGCGGAAGGTGGCCGCCGTGGTCGCGTAGTTGTTCTGCCGCAAATTGTTGATGGTCACCTCGTCGGCCTGCTGACCGAAGACACCCAGGCCACCCTTGATGCCCGGTACCTGGTCGAGCGTGCTCGAGTCCTGGCCGATGTCGATCGAGTTGAACTCGGCGTCGCCGGTGATCAGGTCGGAGTCGACCACCAGGCGTTCGGCGGTCACCGGGACCTTGTCGCTGCCGGCGGTGATCCGCAGGTTGGTGCCGCCGAGGTTGATGCTCTGGCAGAGGCGGCTCAGCTCGGCGTCGTTGATCGCCGAGACGATCAGGATCATCTGGCCGCCGGTGTCGCCGGAGTTGGGGCTGTCCGGCGCCATCTCGTCGAGCGTGGCGAACTGCTCGAACCCGTAGCCGTGCAGCCTGGGCGAGGTGACGGTGAACGGCATGCCGGAGATGGAGAACGACACCGCGAGGACGCCCTTGCCGGTCAGCAGGATGAGACCGGCGGCGACTGCGATGACGATGCCCATCATGGCGCCGAACCGGCGCCAGCGGGTCCGGCCGATGGGGGTGACGGTGGCGGTGGACATTCACGCTCCTGGTGGCGGCGAACGAGCGGCGGCTGATGTCGCCGGGCCCGCACTGCGGATGCGTACCCGGCACAAGTTCTATCGATCGATCTCGATGATTGTCGGGAAGTTACGCCCCAGTAACCATGACCGTCAAGACCGCGCACCCGCATTCCGGAAGGTGAAAAACCCCGTCGGTATGCGACTATCGCCGCGGCTCCGCACAGGGCGCGCTGACCTGCGCCGACGGATCCACCGGCACCCCGAACTCGGACTCGGCGGCATCCCGGCCCAGGAAGGGCGCCATCATGAAGTAGCTGAGCATCGGCAGCAGCGACGGCAGTTCCGCCACCCGGCCCGCCGACACGTACCGGTAGATCGTCGAATAGAGGCCGCCCACGACGGCACCGACCAGCTCATCAGAAAGCGCGCCACCGGGCTGGGGTGCTCCGGCGAAGAAGGGGGCGAACCGGCCGAGCAGCTCGGTGCGTTCCGCGCGAGCCAGCGGGCCCGCCGCGTCGATCTCGACGACCGCCATGGCGGCGAAGGCCGGCACGCTCGCCAGCACGTCGAGCAGGACTCCGAGCGCGGCCCGGGCACCGGCGCGCCAGTCGGTGGCCTCCGCGTACGCCTGGTCCATGAGCCGCAGCAGCACTCCCGTGCCGTGCCGATAGGTCGCCAGGAAGGCGTCCTCCTTGCCGGCGAAGAGCGCGTAGAAGGCCGGCCGGGTGACACCGGCCGCGGCGCAGATGTCGCTGACCCGGGCGCTGGCGTAGCCCTTCTCCGCGACCGTGTGCACGAGCGCGTCGAAGAGCCGTTCCCGCTGGGTGGCGGCCACCACCTCGGCCGGAACCTGCCGCGGGCCACGCTTGATCGCCCGTGCCGGATCCCGGCCGGTCCGGGCCCCGGGCAGTGGTACGGGGAGCTCGTCGGCGGCGAATACCGGACTCGTCATCGTCATCCCTCGATGTCTTGACACGCGGAATCTGCCGGGTTTATAACTTCGGCAGGTTTTCATGCTGTTCGGCATGGATCTCGATGGTGTCCCACGGCGGAGTTCCAGTATCACCCCGCCGATCCCCGGTCCACTGCGGACGACCGGGTCGAGAAGTGCACCGATCCCGCGGCATCGCCGTACCCCCGTCCGGCGATGCCGTGCGTCACCCGTCCCTCTCCCGGAAGGCATCCCCATGCGCAAGCACCGGCTCCTCGCCGCCACCACCGGCGCGCTCCTGACCACCCTGCTCACCGCGACCCCCGCACTCGCCGCCGACAACACGGTCCTGACCAGCGGAAGCGTCGCCGGCGCCGCAGTTGCGGCCGGGGCCACCATCTCCTCCAGCCTGGCCGCCGGCACGACAGCCGTCTTCGCCACCGCACCCGGAGCCACCAGCGGCATGACCTGTACGACGTCGAGCATCAGCGCCCTGATCGCCGACAACCCGGCCGCACCGGGCAGTGCCACTGCCGGCTCCACGCTCGCACTGTCGGACTGCACGGTGAGCGGCATCTTCGGGGTGCTCGGCGTCAACAGCGTGACGATCAACAACCAGCCGTTCGCGACAGCGGTCAACAGTGACGGTTCGGTGAGCGTCACCGGCACCGAAGCGGCAGCGATTCAGGCCACGCTGGTCCTGCGTACCCTGCTCGGCACGGTGACCTGCGTCTTCACCGCGAACGGGAACGCGATCACCGGCACCGCCGACAACACCGACAACTCGATCTCCTTCGCCGACCAGCGGTTCGACCGCACCAGCGGCCCGTCCGCCTGCGTGACCGCCGGGTACTTCACCGCCCGGTACGCGCCGGTGGCCGACGACGCCGGTTCCCCGGTGTTCGTGAACTGACCCCCGAACATGCCGGCGGCGGCTCCCCCGCGGCCGCCGCCGGCGCCCCACGCCATCACGCCATCACGCCATCGCGCAGAAGTAAAAGCAAAGGCCGCCGGGCGCCGCCGCACAGCAGGTTCACCGGCCCCAAAGGCCAAAAACCCGACCGGCGACGCCCAGCGACCAGGCCAAGCCAAGCCCGGCAAGGGCTCAGCCCTGGATCACCGCCTCCACCCGCACCACGGAGCCGGCCGGAGCAGCCGGAATCAGGTTCCCCGCCACCTGCTCACCGTCCACCAGCAGGTGGGAGACCCGCCCCTGTGCCCCGGCCGGCTTGCTCACCGTGATCTCGTAGGTCGCGCCGCGATAGGAGCGGGTCACCTCGAAACCGGTCCACTCGGCCGGCAGCACCGGGTCGACGCGCAGGCCGGTGAAGTCCGGGCGGATGCCCAGGATCCACTGGGTGATGGCGACGAAGTTCCAGGCAGCCGTGCCGGACAGCCAGGAGTTCTTCGCCTCGCCGTGTGTGGGTGCGTCGCTGCCCGCGATCATCTGTGCGTAGACGTACGGCTCGCAGCGGTGCACCTCGCTGATCGACTCCCGGGCGGACGGGTTGATCCGCCGGTAGTAGTCGAACGCGCGGTCGCCGTTGCCCACGATCGCCTCGGCGATCATGATCCACGGGTTGGTGTGGCAGAAGATGCCACCGTTCTCCTTGTATCCCGGCGGGTACGAGGAGATCTCACCCAGTTCGATGCGGTAGCTCGAGTAGGCCGGCTGCTGCAGCACGATGCCGTGCGGGGTGGCGAGCCGTTGCGCCACGCTGTCCAGCGCCTTGACGGCCAGCCCGTCCTCGAGGCCGACCCCGCCGAGGATGCACATGCCCTGCGGCTCGACGAAGATCTGCCCCTCGTCATTCTCACCGGAGCCGATCACGTTGCCGAAGAAGTCGTACGCCCGGCGGAACCAGGCACCGTCCCAGCCGTGCTCGGCGATGCTGCCCGCCATCTTCTCGGCGGCGGCCCGGTAGACCACCTCCTCGCCCTCGAGCCCGAGCACCGCGGCGATCGCGCCGAGTTCCTTGGCCGCGAGCACGAACTGGCCGGCGATGAAGACCGACTCGGCCACCCCGCCGCTCGCGTTCTCGGTGGTCTGGAACGGCTCTCCCGGTGTGTCGGAGAAGCAGTTCAGGTTGAGGCAGTCGTTCCAGTCGGCACGGCCGATCAGCGGCAGGCCGTGCGGGCCGAGACGATCGAGGGTGTACCGCAGGGATCGGCGCAGGTGCTCGTAGAGCGGCACCTCGCTGCCGGGCTCGTTGTCGAACGGCACCGGCTCGTCGAGCAGCGAGAGGTCGCCGGTCTCCTTCAGGTACCCGGCCACGCCGAGGATCAGCCACAGCGGATCGTCGTTGAAGCCCTGGCCGATGTCGTTGTTCCCGCGCTTGGTCAGCGGCTGGTACTGGTGGTAGGCGCCGCCGGTCGGCAGCTGGGTCGCCGCGATGTCCAGGATCCGTTCCCTGGCCCGCTCCGGGATCATGTGCACGAAGCCGAGCAGGTCCTGGTTGGAGTCGCGGAAGCCCATGCCACGGCCGATGCCGGACTCGTAGAACGACGTGGAGCGGCTCATGTTGAACGTGACCATGCACTGGTACGCGTTCCACACGTTCACCATCCGGTCGGTGTCACCGTCCGGTGTCCGCACCCGGAACCCGCCGAGCAGCGTGTCCCAGTAGGTGCGCAGTTCCGCGTACCCCTGCTCGACGGTTTCCGGCCGCAGCCAGCGGTCGATGATCGGCCGAACGAGGGTTTTGTTCAGGGTCTGCGAGCCCGGCGGATCGAATTTGGCGTCGCGCGGATTCTCCTGGTATCCCAGCAGGAAGATGACCTCGCGGGTCTCGCCGGGCGCCAGCGCCAGCCGCACCTGGTGGCTGCCGATCGGCTGCCAGCCGTGCGCGAAGGAGTCGTTCGAGGAGCCCTGCTCCACCGCGGCCGGCCGGTCCCAGCCCCGATAGGCGCCGAGGAAAGCCTCGCGGGACGTGTCGAATCCGGCGATCTCCTCCGAGCACGCGAAGTAGGCGAAGTGGTCGCGCCGCTCCCGGTACTCGGTCTTGTGGTAGATGACGCCGTCGACGACCTCGACCTGGCCGGTGTTGAAGTTGCGCTGGTAGTTGGTGGCGTCGTCCTGCGCGTCCCAGAGACAGAACTCGATCGACGAGAAGAGCGAGATCTCGGCGCGGGTGTCACGGTTGTTGGTGACGCGGACTCGCCAGACCTCGTGGGTGGTCCCGAGCGGGACATAGTAGAGCGTCTCGGCGTGGATACCGCCCCGCGCGGACGCGATCTTGGTGTACGACATGCCGTGGCGGGCCTCGTACGAGTCGAGTTCCCGTTCGGGCGTCGGCTGCCAGGACGGTGACCAGTAATCGCCGGTCTCGTCGTCGCGGACGTAGACATAGCGGCCGCCGACGTCGAGCGGCGCGTTGTTGTAGCGGTACCGGGTCAGCCGGCGCAGCCGGGCGTCGCGGTAGAACGAGTACCCACCCCCGGTGTTGGAGACGATGCCGAAGTAGGCCTCGGTGCCGAGGTAGTTGATCCACGGCAGCGGTGTGTCCGGCCGTTCGATCACGTACTCGCGCTGCTCATCGTCGAAGTGCCCGTAGCGCAAAAGATCCTCCCCGGTGGCGGGTAGGCCGGTCCGGCATGCGGCCGCCCGGCGGCGGAACGCCCCCGCATCATCCTTGGGAGCGCTCCCATGTCACGCTCATTTTACCGATCGGACACGTCAGGGGAACCGTTCGAACAGCCGCAACTTTCGGAGCCGGCGCGAAAACCGCCGGGCCAGGAGATCCTCTTACGCTTTACCACTTTTTTGGTACGACCGACGAACAGCTCTCGAGGGTCAGCGTGATCCCCTGCCCACCCCAGCCTTTGCCGCGCCCGCCGGGCGGAGCTGCCGGGAGACGAAAACCGGACCCGCCGCGGGGTGCGGCGGGTCCGGGGTGTCGTCACGTGATCAGGGTGTCCAGGGGTTGGCCACGTTCCAGCTGCTGTCGGCGGACAGGGTGAGCGGCCGGTCGAAACCGGAACCGGCGCCCGAGGCGATCCAGGCCTGGGAGTCGAAGTGCCGCAGGTAGGTGCCCGGAATGTTGATCGATTCGAAGGTCACGCCGGTGCCACCGAGGCCGGGCCGGGCGCAGAACGTGGCGTCGGCGGCGAACAGTGCCGATCCGTCGTTCGCGCCGAGGCGGATTCGGCTGGCCACGTGGCGCAGGTACTGACCGGGAACGTTCACCGACTCGAAGGTGTAGCAGGACGAGTCGGCGAGGCCGTGCCGCAGCGTGAACGTGGCGTCGCTCTTGAGCAGCGCCGCGCTCGAGGCGTTGACCTGCGCGGTCCAGCCCAGGCTGTCGGCGTGCCGCAGGTAACGGTCGGTGTAACCCCACGTGGTGACCTGCAGCGACCGCCGCACGTCGAACGGGAGGAGCACCGAGCTGCGCCACTGCGCCGGGTTGCCGACGTTCCAGGTGGCGTCCGCGGCGAACGAGCCACCGGAGTTCGGGTCGATCCGCACCTGCTCGCTGGCGTGCCGCAGGTACTGGCCCGGCTGGTTGGCCGCCTCGAACGAGATGCCGCCGGCGGCGAGGCCGGGGCGGGCGCACCAGGTCGCGTCCGCGGCGAACGTGCCGCCGGTGTCGGCGTCGAGCCGGACCAGGCTGTTCGCGTGCCGCAGGAAACGGCCGGGCAGGTTGACCGACTCGAAGGAGTAGCAGCGCGGGTCGGAGAGTCCCGCGACGGTACGGAAGGACGAGTCCTGCCGCGGCCCGTCACCGCTGATCACGTCGGTACGGGCGACCGAGTTGGCGTGCCGCAGATACCGGTTCGTGTAACCCGCAGTGGTCACCTGGAACGATCGCGTGTGACCGAGCGTGAGCGGGACCGCCGAGTTCTGGTTCTTCGACGCCCGGATCAGGTTGGTCAGCGCGGTGCGAACCTGGTTCGTGTCCACCTTCTGAACCTGCCGGTCGTACGTGTAAAGCCCGTTGTATTCGCCCTCCACGTCGGTGATCTCGGTGTAGACGAAACCGGAGAGCCCCTTGCGGGTCATCAGCCGTTCCGAGTCGCGGATCATGCCGGTGAACCGGTCGTTGAGCTGAGCGGCGCTCGACATCTGCTCGTAGGCGAAGAACTGCCCGTTGGGGCTGTACTCGTGTCCGGGGGTGCGCAGGCCCAGACCGCCGAACTCGCCGAGGATCGAGACCCGGGTGGCGCTCGGGTTCGGCGCGTCCGGTCCGGTGTAGACGTGCCAGTCGATCATGTCGCCGGTGCCCGGGTCACCCTTGGAGGCGCAGCAGTTGAAGCCGCTGTGCGCGTTCATCAGGCGGCTCGGGTCGTAGGCCTTGAGGTCGCGCGTGATCCGCTGGGTCTCGGCGAGGTTCCACTCGCCCCAGCCCTCGTTGAACGGCACATAGGTGACGACCGACGGGAAGGCACGGTGCTCGTCGACGATCTCGCGCGCCTCGGTCTCGAACTGGGCGATCTGCGCTGCCGACTTGGTGTCGTCGCCCCCGGACGGGATGTCCTGCCAGACGAGCAGGCCGAGGCGGTCGGCGTGGTAGTACCAGCGGGCCGGCTCCACCTTGATGTGCTTGCGCACCATGTTGAAGCCGAGGTCCTTATGCTTCTGGAGGTCGAAGGCGAGGGCGGCGTCGGTGGGCGCGGTGTAGAGCCCGTCCGGCCAGAAGCCCTGGTCGAGGGTGCCGGCCTGGAAGACGAACTCGCCGTTGAGGGTGGGCCGCAGTACGCCGTTGACGAGCTTCGTGCCCACCTCGCGCATGCCGAAGTAGCTGGTCACCTGATCGACGGTGGCGTTCGCCGAGTTACGCAGGCTGACCCGGAGGTTGTAGAGGAACGGGTCGTCGGGTGACCAGCGCCGGGCGTTGGGCACCGGGACGGTGAAGTCGGTGAAGGCGCCGGTGGCGGAGCCGACGACAGTGGTGCCGTTCAGAGATTCGGCGAACACGCTGTGACCGCTCACGTTTCCGCGCGTGAACACCCGTACGCGAACGGTGTTGTTGGAAATGTTCGGATAGACGTCGACCGAGTAGATCGAGGAGACCGGGGTCGGCTCGAGCCACACCGTCTGCCAGATGCCCGAGGTGGGTGTGTAGAAGATGCCGCTCGGGCTGTTGACCTGCTTGCCGGACGGCTGCTCCTCGCCACGCCCGTTGGTGGGGTCGTAGACGCGCACGACGATCTCGTTGGTGCCGCCGTTGAGCTGCGGGGTGATGTCGACCTCGAACCGGTCGTAACCGCCCTTGTGCGCGGTCACCTGGGTGCCGTTGACCCAGACGGTGGTCTCCCAGTCGACGGCGCCGAAGTGCAGCTGCACGCGACGGCTGTTCCAGCCGGCGGGGACCGTGAAGGTGCGCCGGTAGAACATCAGGTCACGGTTGTCGTTGCGCATGATCCCGGAGAGGGCCGACTCGACCGGGTACGGAACGTTGATCCGCTCGGGCAGCGTCTGGCCGATGGGCGGCGCCGCGTTGCGGTTGACGTTGCCGGCCGAGTCGGTCGCCGGGTTGAGGAACTGCCACTCACCGTTCAGCGACTGCCAGTCCGGGCGCGTCATCTGCGGCCGCGGATATTCCGGCAGCGGGTTGGTGGTGGAGACCTGGCTGGTCCAGGGGGTGGTCAGCGGCGGGGTCTTCGGGACGACGGCCGAGGCGGGCGCGGTGGTGGCGACCAGGCCGGCGGCGGCCAGCGTCAGAACGGAGAGGGTACGGGCTATCAGGAGGCGCATCGGACTCCTAACGGGGGAACGGGAGCGAACGACTCCGATCAGAGTCGAACACATTCACCCATCGACACCCGTTACTGTCAAGAGTCCGAACTGAACAGCTCGAATGCCGATCCGTTGGCGCGCAGCATCAGGAACGTCGGCTTCGTACGCGTACCGTCCGGGTTGAAAGTGACAGGTCCCGACATCACCGAGAAGTCCGTGGCGGCGATCGCCTTCCGGATGGCCTCGCGGTCGAGGGAACCGGCCCGGGTGATCGCGTCGAGGGCGACCTTCACGGAGTCGTAGGCCTCGACGGTCGACGGGCCCGGTGCGGAACCGACAGCCTTCTCATAACGCCCGGACCACTCCGCGAGACCGGGCATGAACTCGGGGAAGATCAGCGCGGTGCCGTACACGTCCTTGGCCTCGACCGCGGTGAGATCCTGGAGCAGCGGCCCGTCGGTGGCGCCGTCACCCACCACGATCTCGCCGGTGAAACCCTCGCCGCGCAGATCCTTGATCAGCTGGCTGGCCTCGGAGTAGTACCCGGTGAAGTAGACGATGTCGGCCTTGGCGGCCCGGACCGCGCCGGCGATCCGCGCATAGCTGGGCGCTCCCTGGCTCAGCTTGAGCTCGGCGACGACGGTCATCTTCTTCGTACGCTTCGCGGTCTTCGCTGTGGAGTCCGCCAGCGTGACCGGGAAGCTGGTGCCGTCGTGCACCACGGCCAGCCGGTCACCACCCAGCCGCTTCATCCAGCCGACCGCGAACTCCGCCTCGGCCGCCACCGTCCCGCAGATCAGGAAAACGCTGTCGTAGCCGGGTTCGAGCAGGTCGGTGGAGTTGGCCTGCGCGATGATCATCGGGATACCGGCGTTGCGGAAGATCTTCAGGGTGGGCACCACGGCGCTGCTGCAATAACCGCCGACCGAGACGGCGACGTCCCGCTTCACCGCGTTGTGGGCGGCGGTGACCGCGGTGCCCGGGTCACAGGCGTCGTCCTCGATGACCAGCTCCACCTGCCGGCCGAGCACTCCCCCGGCGGCGTTGGCCTCGTCAACTGCCATCTTCGCGCCGTGCACCATCGAATCGCCGGAATGACTGCTGCGGCCGGTCAGCGGTACGAGCGCGGCCAGCCGGATGGTGCCCGGATCGGCGGACGGCCCGGGTGTCTCCGGCTCGTCGGCTCCGCACGCCGTGAGCAGGGCGAGCACGGCGCCGATGGCGGTCACGGACAGCACCCGTCGGGTACGCATGCCAGTTGTATCGGTCCGGCCGGCGGTCATCTGAGCCCTCTCCTACCGGCAGCCTCTTTTGCTTGACTGAGCCGCGCAGGTGCCGAAATCTCTGACGTGAGCAGGCGAATGCGCGGACGCAGCGTGGTGATGACCGCGTCCCTCGCGGGCGTCCTGCTGGCCCTGGCGGCCTACGTCATCCAGGGGACCCTGCACACCACCCGGGCCACCGACCAGCAGAGCCAGGCCCTCGCCGTCGACCTGCAGTTCATCGAGGCGCGGATCGCCATCGCGATGCAGGAGGTGAACCTGCGGCACTACGAGGTGGAACCGTCGGTCGCCGTCAAACAGCGCTTCGAGCAGGTCGCCCAGCGTGCCGACGACACCCTCTCCGAACTCGCCCACAGTCCGGACGTCACGGTCCGGCGGGACGGGCAGCGGCTGCTCCAGGAACAGCGGACCTACCGCTTCCTCGCCGACCGGTTGATCTCCATGGTCGCGGACAGCGATCCCGACCAGGTCACCCTCGACCGGCTCGAGGTGACACCGGCGTTCTACTCGCTGCAGAACGACGTGGACGACGTGTCCCGCGCCTACCACGACGACGCGCAGAGCCAGGTCGCGGCGCTGCGCCGGACCCAGGTGCAACTTCTCATCGGTACGTCCGTCGGCTTCGGTACCGGCCTGATCCTCGTGGCGATGATCCTCAAGATGGCGCTCGGCTATCAGCGCCGGCTCGTCGACCACGCCACGGAGAGCCGATATCTGGCCCTGCACGACCCGCTCACCGGCCTGCCCAACCGGTCGCTGTTCGCCAAGAAGCTGGAATCCGCACTGGCCGCCGCGGAGACCGGTGGCCACCAGACCGCGCTCATGGTGATCGACCTGGACGGGTTCAAGGCCGTCAACGACACCATGGGACACCACGCCGGCGACCAGGTGCTGCTGGAGGCCGGCCGCCGCCTGACCGAGACGGCCGGCGACGGCGCGCTCGTGGCCCGGCTCGGCGGTGACGAGTTCGCTGTCCTGATCCCGCTCGTGCACAGCCACACCCGCGACGCAGTCGCCCTCCTGGGTGAGGCGCTCGTCGCGGAGCTGCGGCGGGACTTCCCGGTGGACGGGCGTACTGCCGCGATCGGCGGAAGCGTGGGCGTCGCGTACGGGCCGGTGCACGGCGTCGGCGACGAGCTGTTCCGGCACGCGGACGCCGCCATGTACCGGGCCAAGGGCAACGGCGGCGGGGTGTCGGTGTACGACGCCGACACTGATGCCGACCTCCAGCAGGACCGCCTCGAGATCTTCGGCGACCTGCGCAACCTGCTGGACAGCGAGGACCCCGACGGGCAGTTGGTCCTGCACTACCAACCCCAGGTACGCCTCTCGGACGGCAAGGTCACCTCGGTCGAGGCCCTCGTCCGCTGGCACCACCCGCGGCAGGGCCTGCTGCCACCCGCCGCGTTCCTACCGGCCGCCGAACGCGGGGGCCTGGAGATTCGGCTCACCTACCACCTGTTAGGGCTCGCCGTACGGCAGGCGGCCGGCTGGCTCAGCGACGGCCGCCCCTGGCGCGTGTCAGTGAACGTGTCTCCGGGCGTCCTGTCCGACGCGGCTTTCGTACCGAATGTGCTCGCCCTGCTGGAAGCCGCCGCCCTCCCACCCGGCCTCCTGCGCCTGGAACTCACCGAAACCAGCATCATGGCCGACCCGGAACGGGCGATCCGCGCGTTGCACAAGGTCTGCGACAAGGGCGTCAGCGTGTCCGTCGACGACTTCGGTACGGGCTTCAGCTCCCTGGCCCAACTACGCCGCCTCCCCGCCGGCGAACTGAAGATCGACCGCACGTTCGTCGGTGACCTGACACCCGGCACCCCTGACGCGGTCATGGTCCGCAGCGCGATCGATCTGGGCCACAACCTGGGCTTACGGGTGGTGGCCGAGGGTGTGGAAGAGGTCGCCACCCTGCTACGCCTGCGAGAGATGTCGTGCGACTACGCGCAGGGGTTCGCTTTGAGCCGCCCGGTCCCGCCCGACCGCCTCCGCGCCGCGTGCGAACAGGCGGAGGAGGTCGCCCGCACAGCGTTGACCGACCGAGACTTGTCAGATACGCATTAAGTTCCGCGCCCCGGTCGCCGGTGCCGGTTGCCGGTTCACCCGTTGCCGGTTGTCAGATTGGGAGACTCCATGAGCACTGACCTCACCCCGCTCGAAGCCGCCCGCCACCGGATCCGCGACACCTACCTGCGCCCACCCGGCGAACGGCAGCCCTCCACCGCCCGCGGCCTGCACCACACCGCCCTGATCAGCAGCGACGTCGAAACAACGGTCCGGTTCTATCAGGACCTCCTGGGCTTCCCCCTCACCGAGCTCATCGAGAACCGGGACTACCCCGGGTCGTCACACTTCTTCTTCGACATCGGCAACGGCAACCTCCTCGCCTTCTTCGACCTGCCCGGCCTGGACCTGGGCCCCTACGCGGAGGTACTCGGCGGCCTGCACCACATGGCGATCTCGGTGGACCCGGCCCGCTGGGACGAGCTGGTCAAGCGGCTCGCCGAAGCCGGAGTCGAGCACGCGGTTCACAGCGGCGTCTCGGTCTACTTCAAGGACCCCGACGGCGCACGCATCGAGCTGATCGCCGACCCGCTCGGCGAGATGTACGGCACCAAGGTCCTCTGACCCTCTGACCCCTGACCCCCTGATCCTTGACCGCGCGCACCGGTCAGACCTTGGACGGCTTCGATCGGCTCAGACCTTGGACGGCTGTGACCGGCCGGCCCACGCGCGGTAGCGGTCGACGAGGAATCGGCCGGCCAGCGGGCCCGCCACAGCGCCGAGGACTGCCACCCACCACTTGCCGTCGAGGGCGGCGTCGACAACGAGCACCAACCACCAGGCGATGACGGCGACGGTGGCGAGCAGTGCTGCCGTGGGGCCACGCCACCAGGGGCCCTGACGTACCGGTTCGCCCTCGGCCAGGTCACGGGCATACTCCGCGAGCGAGGGAAACTCGTCGGCCGGGTGTGATCCCGCCTCGGTCACGTGCGCACGGGCTTCGGCGACCAGCTCGGCCGCCCGGGATGGCGGCACATCGAAACGGCCGATCAGCACGGCTTCCAGACGAGCGAACCATGGACCCGGCTCACGGGGATCACCGCCCGAGCCGCTCCGGGCCGGCGTCGAACCTGCGGCCGGATCGCTCCCGGCCTGTGCTGCACCTGCGGCCGCGTCGCTCCCGGCCGGCGCTGCGCCTGTGGCCGCGTCGCTCCCGAGCGGGGCCGCGTCGCTCCCAAGCAGGGCCGCGTCGCTCCCAAGCAGGGCCGCGTCGCTCCCGAGCAGAGCTGTGGCGTTGCCGGGCAGGGCTGTGGCGTTGCCGGGCAGGGCTGTGGCGTTGCCGGGCGAGGTCGCTGCGGATGGGCGAGTGGGACGGGTGAGTAGCCAGCACGCGCCCAGGGAGACGATCAGCAGGAGCAGGACCGGTAGCTCGCCGACCCGAGTGCGCGGCAGCTGGGTGAAGGCGGTGCCCCCGGCGATGATGAGGACGCCGCTGAGCACGATCCCCCACGGTGCCAGGCGTGGACGGCCGGCGGCTCGGGAGGCGGAGGGGATGGCGGCCGCGAGCACGGACAGGGCGCTCAGGGTGGCTCCGACCACGCCGGCGAGGGTCAGCGGGATGGTGAGGCTGCCGGCCGAGAGAGCGCCCAGTGGTGCACCGAGAACGCCGAAGCAGGCGAGGATGAACGCGGCGTCGCTGAAATAGTCGCGGGGTGTCTTGCCGTGGACGTCGCGGCGGGCCGTCTCGGCCGGGAAGGCGGCGGCGACGTCCGCGGCGAACTCCGCCGGGCCGCCCAGCGCCACCCACGGATCTTCGCCGCTCTCCACGTGGAAGACACGAGCGTCCTCGATCAGCGGGTTGGCCTCGTGGAACCCGATCCCCCGCTCGGCCAGCTCGAGCCGGGCCGACCGCTCCCACCTGTCGAACCTGCTCATCCCGCCTCCGTCGTCTGTTCCGTTGCCTGCGCCGTCGTCTGTTTCGACGTCTGTTCCAGGAAGTGGCTCATGGTCGCGGCGAAGCGCACCCAGGCCGTCCGTTGCCCGGTCAGCCGCTCCCGCCCCGTGTCGGTGATCGCATAGACCTTGCGACCCGGGCCGCCCTGCCCCGCATGCCAGCTGGCCACGACGGTCGCCTCGCTCTCCATCCGGTTGAGAACGGGGTAGAGGACGCCGCCCCGCACACTCCCCAGCCCCTGCTCGGCAAGCCGCCTGCCGAGCGCGTAACCATGCCGGTCGCCTTCGGTGAGAGCAGCCAGAACAGCAAGCTCGAGCGTGGCCCGCACCCACCCGGATTCGGCATCCATCCGAGTCCTCACCATCCCCGCTATGACCCAAGCCCCGCTACGACCCAAGTCCCGCTATGACCAAAACCCAACTAGTTGGATCTCAGACTAGCAACCCCGTCAAGCCCCAGCAAACTCAAAGGCACAACAGGCAAGAAGTATCCGAAAGGAGATAACTCGATCTCCGTACCCTAAGAAAAACCCACTCAGCAGGCGGCAACCCACACGCGCATGGTCGACGGCCCCCGATTTGCCCAAGAATGATAAGCCACCAGCGGAATCTCCCCCAGATCCTCACCAACAACCCGATAAGGCCGAGCCGAATAGGGAACCGCCGACTCCTCCACAGAAACCCGCCGCCCCCGAACAACAACCCGCCCATCCACCATCACCGGCGGATGCCCAGCATCAACCCGCACCTCATCAACACTCCCCACCCCCGGCACATCCACGGACTCAAGGGCGTAAACCAACGGCCCCCGCTCCACAGCAACACACCCCCGAACCGCATCCACCCGCGGATCCGGATAGGTGAACCGCGGCTCCATAGGCAGGCAAAGAACCACCTCATCCCCCGCCCGCCACCGCCGCCGCTCAGTCACATACCCCGGCTCGACCTCCCACGTATGCCCACCAACAGTCAGCGTCGCCCCCGACCCCGCCCACTCCGGCACCCGCAGCGACAACGACCAAGGATCATCAATCTCCCGGTCGATCCGAATAGCGATCTCGCCCTCAGCCGGATAACGGGTGATCACGGTGAATCGGTCCGCAACCGTCCCCGAAACGTACTGATGCAGCTGAATACCATCCGCATCCTCAGTAGCCACATACCCCGACAGACTGGCCATGGTACGGGCGACATTGGTCGGGCAGCACGAAACCTCGAACCACGGCGCACGAACCGTCGCCGTGGGACGCGGATTGGGCCGATCCGGATCAGGCATTTCCCCGATCTCCCGGCGATGCAGAGTATTCGCGTAGAAGAACGCCTTCCCATCCGCCGCCGGAGACGTAGCGATCACGTTGTAAAGGGTGCGCTCGATCAAATCTGCGCAGGCTGGATCGCCACTCGCGAGAAGCAGACGCCAGGCCACCATCACCGACCCGACGCCGGCGCACGTCTCGGAGTAGGCGCGGTCCGGCGGCAGCACGAAATCCTCGCCGAACGCCTCGTCCTGATGCCGGGAACCGATGCCGCCGGTCACATAGACACGCCGGGCCACAGTGCGCCGCCACTGCCGCATCACCGCGTCGAGCAGCTCGTCGTCGCCGGTCTCGTCGGCCAGGTCGAGGGCGCCGGCCGCCAGGTAGACGGCTCGCACCGCGTGACCGCGGAACACCGTGGCGTCGCGGACCGGCATGTCGTCCTGGTAGTACGCCCGGCCGAACTCGATGTCGGGCAGCGTCCCGTGGCCGCGCCGCTCCACGAAGAGGCGGGCCTGTTCGAGGTAGCGGCGATCGCCGGTGACCCGGTAGAGCTCGACCAGCGCCGGTTCGATCACCGGGTGGCCGTCCATCGAGGGGATGCCGTCCTCGCCGAACGTGTCGCAGACCAGGTTCGCGGCACGGCAGGCGACCTGAACCAGCAGGTCGTCGGGATGGCCGGTACGGGCGCGGGCCACACCGGCCTGGATCAGATGCCCGAGGCAGTAGAGCTCGTGCCCCCACTCCAGATCCGACCAGCGCGGCTCCTGGCCGGGGCGGCCGAACCGGGTGTTCAGGTATCCGTCGGGCAGCTGCGCGTCGGCCACCAGCGCGACCGTCTCGTCGAAGACGGCCTGCAACTCGGCGGAGGGTGACCTGCCCAGCTCCCAGGCCAGCGCCTCGAGGAACTTGTAGATCTCGCTGTCGGAGAACTCCCGGCCCCGTCGCCGGCCGGGGCTGGTGGAGAAGTTGCGGAGCCAGCCGGTCCGGTCGAGCCAGTGCGTGATGTGCGGCAGGATGGCGTGCCGGTTGCGCTCCTGCAGTTCACCCCAGAAGCCGCCGTCGATGCGCACGCGGGCCGGCCCGACCGGACGAAACCGGGGCCGGTGTGGGCGTACTGGTCCGTCCTGGTTCATCTCTTCACCCCTTGAGTGCGCCGGACATGAAGCCGCGGATGTACTGCCGTTGAAGGGCGAGGAACAGCACGATGCACGGAAGCGCGAGAACGACCACGCCGGCTTCGGTGGCGCCGTAGTCGATGATGCCCATCACCTGCTGGCGGAGGTTCGCGACGGCGAGCGGCAGGGGCGCCTTGTCGGCGTCGCTGATCAGCACGAGCGGGGTGATGAAGTCGTTCCAGGCGGCGAGGAAGGCGAACAGGCCGACGGTGATCAGGCCCGGGCGTACCGCCGGGAGCATCACGTTGACCAGGGCACGGACCGAGCCGCACCCGTCGACGAGGGCGGCCTCCTCCAGCTCGGCCGGCACCGCCTCGAACGAGATCCGCATCATGAACGTGGCGAACGGCAGCTGGAACATGGTCAGCACCAGGGCCAGCCCGACGAGCGAGTTCTGCAGGCCGAGGCGGTTGAGCAGGACGTAGAGCGGGATGAGCAGGGTCGCGTAGGGCACCATCAGGATGGCCAGGGTGACGAGGAAGAGCAGGTTCTTGCCGGGGAAGCGGAAACGGGCGAACGCGTACCCGCCGAGCAGCGAGATGGTGAGCGTGAACAGGACGGTCAGGCCGGAGACGACGAGGCTGTTCCCCAGGTAGACGCCGATGCCGGCCTGATAGGCGGCGAGAGTGCCGTAGTTGGCGAAGCCCCAGCCGTCCACCTGCGCGGTGCCGCCCTGCGGTGAGACCGAGGCGAAGGCGGCCCAGAGCAGCGGGAACAGGAAGAGCACGGCTAACGCGCCGGTGAAGACGTAGTAGGGCATCCGCCGCATCAGCTCTCCTCCTTCCCGCGCAGCCAGCGGAACTGCCCCACGTTGAGCAGCAGCAGCACGCCGAGCACGATGATCGAGAGCGCCGCGGCGACGCCCAGGTTGTTGCCGCCGGCGAACGCGGCGTTGTAGATCAGCTGGACGATCGTCATCGTGCTGTTGTCCGGCCCGCCCTTGGTGAGGATGTAGAACTGGTCGAAGGCCAGCATCGACCCGGTGACGCAGAGGATCGTGCAGAGCGCCAGCGACGAGCGCAGCAGCGGCAGGGTGATCGAGAGGAACGCGCGCCACCGGCCGGCGCCGTCCATCTCGGCGGCCTCGTAGACGTCGGCGGAGATGCCCTGGAGGGCGACGAGCAACAGGAGCATGTAGAAGCCGGCGAAACGCCAGACGATCAGCGCGACCGTGGACCAGAGCGCGCGAGTCGGTGTGCCGAGGAACGAGTCGATGCCGAGGAAGCCGAGCGGGCTGCTCTGCGGGGAGTAGAGCGCGTAGAAGAGCAAGGACGCGCTGGCCAGGCCGAGGGCGCTCGGCACCAGGATCGCGGTGCGCAGGAACGCCGACCACCGGGTCGACTCCTGAACCAGCAGGGCCAGGCCCAGCGCCAGCGTGATCAGCAGGACCGTGGTGATCACCGTGTATTTGACGGTGAACCAGACGGCCGGCCAGAACAGCCGCTGATCGAGGGCGTCGGTGAAGTTCTCCGGGGCGTTCAGGCCGCGGTTGCCGGCGAACAGACCCCAATCGGAAACGGACATCTGGGCGACGAGCAACACCGGCACGGCAAAGAAGATCAAAACAAAGAGAGCAGTCGGTGACGCGTACGCCCAACCCGTCAGCGCCTGCCGCCGGCGCCTCGGTGGTCGCCGGGCCGCCCCCGGCACCGCCGGGGGCGACTTCTGGAGCGTTGTTGTCACTTGCCGAGGACCTCGGTGATCGCGGCGTTGCCCGCCGCCGGATCGGTGTTGCCGGCGAAGACCTGGTCGCGGAAGAGGCTGACCCAGGGGCTGCCCGCCGCGTTGAAGGCCTGCTGGAAGTTCTTCGCCACCGGCGTCTTGCTGGCCGGATCGCCCGCGACCTTGTTGATCGCCAGGACCCGGGGGTCCTTACGGGAGAACTCGTTGTCGGCGAGGTCCGCCCGCGACACCACGGTGTTGTTGGCGGCGAGCACCTTGACCTGGGCATCCTCGGACATCATCCAGGAGAGGAAGTTCCAGGCCTGCGGGCTGTGTTTCGAGTCCTTGGAGATGCCGATGCCGTCACCGCCGAGGAAGGTGGACCCGCCGCCGCTGACGCCCGGCAGGGCCGCGACGCCGACCTTGACGGTCTTGTCGGCGGTCTGCAGGAGCGTCGCCGGGTACGGCATCACGCCGATCTTGCCCTCCTGGAAACCGGCGACCCAGGTGGCGCCGGTCTCGTCCTTGCTGGCCGGGTCGACGGCGCCTGCGCTCCACAGGTCGCGCCAGGTCGAGTAGACCTGCTTGGCGGCGTCACCGGCGAGCAGCGACTCGGTGCCGCCGGCGTTCATCACCTCCTCGCCGGAGGCCCAGATCATCGGGAACCAGGTGAAGACACCACAGCCGCCGCAGTTGCCGCCGAAGTAGGTGCCGTGCACGTCCTTCTTGCCCAGCTTCTGGATCTTCAGCGCGTGATCCTTGAACTCGGCCAGGGTGGCGGGCCCCTTCTCCGGGTCGAGGCCGGCCTCCTTGTAGAGGTCCTTGTTCCAGAACATCACCGAGAGGTCGAGCACGAACGGCAGCACGTAGCGCTTGCCGTCGAGCGTCCCGGCGTCCAGATGACCCTTGTTGATCTGGTCCACGTAGGGCAGCTGGCTGATCTGCTGGGTGAGGTCGGCGAACAGCCCGGCGTCGGTCCAGTTCGGCACGTAGACGATGTCCGCGGCGAACAGGTCCGGCAGGTCACCGCTGCCGGCCGCCGCTCCGACCCGCGAGACGTAGTCGTCGTTGGGCGTGATGGTCAGCGCGACCTGGTTCTTGTGGCTCTTGTTGTAGGCGTCGACGAGCAGCTTGGCCTGCGACTCCAGCGGTGCCCGGGTCCACAGGGTGAGCTTGGTGCCGTCGTCGGTGCCCTCGATGCCACCGGTATCGACGGTGGCGCCGTTCTCCTCGGCGTCACCGCCACACGCCGCGAGCCCGGCCGCGAGGACAGCGGCCATGGCGACGGCGATCAGTCGTCGGGTCTTGGACACGGGTGATCCCCCCTCCGAAAACGCTTTCCGCAAGGTAACGCGGGTCACATCGACGGTCAATAGTGCCGTAGGCGCTACGGTGAGTGTCTGGCACACCGGGACGGGGGAAAACGTTGTGACCTCTGCGGAAAAGCACCCGATCGGCCGGCCCGCCACCCTCCACGACGTGGCCCGCCTGGCCGGCGTCTCGATCGCCACGGCCTCCAAGGCGCTCAATGGACGGAAACACGTTTCGGCCGCGACCCGGGCCGAGGTGCTGAAGGCGGCCGGGCTCCTGGCGTACTCACCGAACACCCTCGCCCGCGGGCTCGTGGCCGGGCGCACCGGCATGGTCGGTCTGCTCACCAACGACCTCGAGGGCCGGCTGTCCATCCCGATCCTGATGGGCGCCGAGGACGCCTTCGGCGCCGACCGGACGAGCGTGCTGCTCTGCGACGCGCGCGGCGACGCGATCCGCGAGGGACACCACTTGCGTACGCTGCTCAGCCGCCGCGTCGACGGCCTGATCGTCGTCGGCGCCCGCCCCGACCCGCGCCCCTCCATCGGCCGCGACCTGCCGGTGCCCGTCGTCTACGCCTACGCCCCGTCCGCCGACCCCGCCGACCTCTCCCTGGTCAGCGACAACGTCTCAGCCGGCCGCCTGGCCGTCGAACACCTCGCCGACCTGGGCCGCCGCACCATCGCCCACATCACCGGCGACGCCACCTACGGCGCGGCACAGGACCGGGCCGGCGGCGCCCTCGCCGAACTCGCCGCCCGCGGCCTGCAACTGGCCGGCGACCGCGTCTACTTCGGCGCCTGGTCCGAGGCGTGGGGCCGCACCGCCACCCGCATGCTCCTCGGCCGGCGCACCGCCATCGACGCGATCTTCGCCGGCTCCGACCAGATCGCGCGCGGCGTCATCGACGCCCTCCACGCCGAGGGCCTGGAGGTGCCGCGCGACGTCGCCGTCATCGGCTTCGACAACTGGGAGATCTTCGCGACCAGCTCACGGCCCCCGCTGACCAGCATCGACATGAACCTGGAAACCCTCGGCCGAGTCGCCGCCGAACGCCTCGCCGCAGCCTTCGACGGCACCCTCGGCTCAGGCATCGAACAGCTCCCCTGCCGCCTCATCCCCCGCGAATCCACCACAGCCACCTGAACCCCTTCCCCTCGCCCCCCTTCCCCTCGCCCACCTTCCCGCTCCGCCCGTCTTCCCCGCCTCCTCCCACCGTCCCCGCCTCCGCCCGCCGTCCCCGCCTCCTCCCGCCGTCCCCGCTCCTCCCGCCGTCCCCGCCTCCTCCCGCCTCTCCCGGCCCTCCGCTCGGCTGGCCGGCTGGCGGCCATGTACCGAATAGCGCACTCATAACGTCCATCACCGCCAGCTGAATCGGGCGGGCTGGCAGCGATGTACCTAATGGCGCTCGCATTACGTTCATGACTGCCAGCCGGGCCGGCCGCAGGCGTGGCGCGGCCAGGGTGCACAGCCGGCGCGACCGGAACGCGCAACCCAGCCCGGCGCGACCGGAACGCAGCCCGGCGCGACCGGAACGCGCGGCTGCTGGGAGCCAGACGGCTGGGAGTGAGACGGCTAGGGGGTGAAGGCGACGCGGGAGCGCACCCGGCGGAAGCCGAGGCGTTCCAGGTCGGCGACTATCTCGACACGGTGTGCGTCCGCGTCGGCGAGCACCTCGTAGGCGCCGCCCGCCTCGAGTGTGGCGGCCGCGTCGGCGAGCAGGTCGCTGCGGGCCGCCGCGTCGAGTACACCCAGGTAGGCGATCATCGGGTAGCAGGCGTCGCCCGCCGCGCCGGCCAGGCCGACCGGCACGCCGGCGGAGAGGGCGACCCGCCAGGTTCCCTTGCCGCCGAGCCACCCGAGGGGGTCGCGGGCCAGATCGATTCCGGACACCAGCCGGGCGACCTCCGCACCGGTCAGCACGTCCGGTACGGCGATCCGGCCGACCAGGTCCTCAATCTCCTCGTCGTCCTCGGCGGGCCGGAACGTGTACCGGCCGGACGGAGCGGGTAGCGGCGTGCCGGTCCAGCTCAGCCGCACCCGTTCGACACCCTCGGTGAGGCCGGCGAGCCGGGCCGCCGCGATCGGCGCGTCGAGTACCGAGCGCACGTCCGGCCGGCGCCGCCAGTGGGCAGGTGCGGCCACGTAGTAGACCGTCGGACCGCCGAAGGCCTCGTGGGCGGCCGCGAGCAGGGTGGCGCCGACCTCCGGCTCGGCGGTCAGCTCGAACCGTTCGAGCCACGGCTCACCGACGGCGCCGGGTGGCAGCAGCCAGGCAGCCCGGGCCACCACCCGGCCGCCCCGCAGGGCCACCCAGGTGTGCTCGGGCCGGTAGCCGCCACCGGCGAGACCGTCGGCATAGCTCATCTGCCGCAACTCGGGCAGCGGGTCGGGCATGGAGTCGAACAGTTGCTCCTCGCCCGCGGTGAGCGGGCGAACGACCAGATCAGTCATGGTGGAACCTCCGGGCAGCGCGCGCCCCGGACTCAGTTCCGCGTGGACGCCGGTACGCGGAAGGGGCGCAGAACATCGGACATTGTTCTGACCTCCTCTCCGGCTCGACGGCGTAGCGAGAATCTATCAGGGCGCGCCGCTCGGAGGCGCCCCGCCAGGCCCGCCGCCCGGAGGCGCCCCGGGCCCACCGCCCGCAGGCGCCCCGGGCCCACCGCTCAGCGGCGCCCCGCTGGGTCCGCGGCCCGGAGGTACCCCGCCGGCGGGCGCCGCGCCGCCCTCGGGAGGCGTCCGAGTGTCAACACCCACGCCGAGCGCCACCGTATATCCGCTGCTCACATCCCCGGTCACGGTTGCCAGCTGACTCGCCCCGCCGTCATCGCCGAACACGTTGTCGGACTCCAGCGTGAGCTGCGCCAGATTGGTCACCGACGCCTCGTACCCGGTCTGCTGGAACACCGTGTCGCAGTACTCCTTCGGGATCGCCACCTGGGACGTCGCGATCGCCTTGCTGGAGTCGGTGATGCTCGCCTGATCGGGATAGACCTCGAAGTGCACGTGCGGCCACCGCCCGGTGTAGCAGGCCGGAAAGATGCTGGTGAAGCTGACCTTCCCGGAGTCGTCAGCGATCTGCACACCACGCAGGTAGTTCTCCTCGGTGGCCCCTTCGGAGTACATCGAGTAGAGCCCCGCCCGATCACAGTGCCAGACATAAACGGCCACCCCGGCGAACCCGGCCCCGTCGTTCGCCAGGTCCTTGACGGTCAGCTCCAGGGTCATCGGTACGCCCTCGGCCGTACCACCGGCCCCGCCGAGGCTGGACCGGATGTCGCCGCGCACGATGCCGCTCTGCTCCAGGACATCGGGCCCGTTCGAGCCGTCACCCGGATACGGCCCCGCCGTCTCGTTCGGGATCTCCCCGTCGGAGACGATGCTGCCGCCGCCTCCCGAGTCGCTGCACGCGGCCAGCCCGAGCGCGACGGCACCGATCCCGAACGCCCGCAGGACCTGCCGGCGCCCGGCAAGCGTGCCGAGGTCGAACCCGAGCCCCTGGTCGAACACCTCCTCGCGGGGGTTCGGAAGGCGCCGGCCCTGATACGTCGCGGGTTGCTGGTTCTCGTTCACCGCACCATGCAAGCACCACAATCTATGGGCCCGCTGTGCCCGCGGCATGAGTTGCTGTCCGGCCGGTCCCGGGGCGGACCGGCCGGACAGAACCGTCAGCTCGCGGACGCCGAGTAACTGTTGGTGACGAAGTTCAGGCCACCGCTGGCAGAGGTGATCTCATAGCCGAACTGGATGGTGCTCAGCGTGACGTCGCCGTACCAGCCTCGGGTGCGGATCCAGTTCAGCACCGCCCGGATGTCGACGTTGCCGGCGTTGGTGTTGCCGGTCCGGACGAACGAGAAGACCTGGTTGGCACCGTTCGATCCGCGGTAGACGCCCCAGGTGTGCCCGCCGACCGTGGCGTTGGTCTGGAACGAGCCGAGCGGGCCGACCGCGCCCTGCTTGTTCATCCAGAGCATGATCTCGTACGTGTGACCGTCCATCCAGATGTCGTAGGCGCTGGTGTACGCCCCGCTGGACGGAACCGTCACGTTGAAGCTGCTGCTGGCGCTGCGCAGCGAGCTGAGCCGGATGTTCACGCTCTTGCTCGCGTTCGGATAGGACTTGATGCCACCGGTGTTCGGGTGGTTGGCCCAGACACCCCAGTTGCTGTAGGAGTTGGCCCAGATGCTCTGCGGGCCGGCGCCCGAGCCCCAGATGTTGTTGTAGAGCGTGTAGCCACCGTTGTTCCAGGTGGCCCACTGGTCGGAGGAGCCCCAGACGGCGGCCCGGGCGGGGGATTGCCCGACAGCGATCAGGACTGCGGCGACCAGCAGCGACAGGGCAAGACGGAACTTGCGCATGCGGAGGTCCTTTCGGGGATGCCGGAGTCGAAGCGCTTCGACTCCGGAAAGGCACATCGATGCTCATCGAATCCTAGGTTCCCGGCCCGGCGGTGGCAACGTAAGGTCGACTCCGTGCGAACGGGCTCATCCGGCCGTTCGGCGACGAGGGAAGCACCCACGCCAGGACGTGGCCATCTACAGCGCCGTGGGCAAAAAGCCCCGAGACCTAGAACAGCGCGGAGTACGCGAGTGTTAGATGCCAATCCGCCTGATCACAAGGTTGCCGGTGGCCGCTGGTCGGGTGGACAGCACTGAGGGCCGGAATCGCTTTGGTCCCGGCCCTCGTCGTTCGCTTGCGTTACGCCTTCTCGAGCTTGCGGATCGCGGTCTTGGCGATCTTCTTGAGTTCGGCGGTGGTCGGCGCGGGGAGACCGGCCAGGGCCACGGTGACGTAGACGTCGCCGACCGCGATGGCGACGAGCTTGCCCTCGACGGAGAGTTCGTAGCCCTCCTTCTTCACCGTGACGACCATCGACGTAGCGACGGACCGGTCACCCAGCGACGGGAACTCGGTCAGCTCCTCCTGCTCGATCCGTACGGTGTCGGTCTCGACGTTCGGGCAGCGGTCGAGCACCTCCTGGGTGTTCCGGACCAGGGAGCGGGCCTCCTTGCGGCCGGCGTCGTAGAGGGTCTCCATGAGCACCGGACCCTCCGTGCCCTTGATGAAGCCGGCGCCGCTGATGTCCGGGACGGCCATGTGCAGGGCTGGCCTCGGCTTCCCGGGCTTGTCTCCCGGCTTCCCCGGCTTCCCGGGCTTGTCACCGGGCTTGTCACCGGGCTTGTCGAGCTTGTCGCCGGGCTTGTGGTGCTTGTCGGGCTTGTTCGACTTGTGGTCCCTGTGGTGGTCGCCGGGCTTGTTCGGCTTACCGGGCCTGTCGGGCTTGCCGGGCCTGTCCGGCGTGGTGGGCCAGACCGGCTTCATCGGCGGGGCCGGCATCTCGTCGGCGTCCGGAGCGGGCTCCTCCGCGTCGGCAACGCTCTGCGCCTGGCACGGATCGGTGCCCGTCGTGCTGGGATCGATGAACGAGGCGAGCGAATCACTCGGGTCGAAATCGAGAACCGTGTACCCCTCCGGAAGATCACTCACGGTCAGGAGCGCGTCCTTCAGATCCGCCGGGAGAGCCGGTGCCGCGGCGGCGGGACGGGCACGCACCGCGACGTCGGCCACCGCCATCGGCAGCGCCATGCCGATCGACAGCGCGAGTGTGATCGGAAGACCCGCGGAGTACGCGACGACCTTGTTTTTCAGAATCCCCATCGCCTCACCATAGGTGCGCCCCAGTGCCGATTCCGGGGATCGAAGGAATGCCCTCCCCGGCGCCGTGACCAGGTATTAAGCTGCCTCGACCGGAGTTTGATTCGTCGCCGGCGTCAACTGGCCGACGGGCGGATCTCGAACACCGCGACCCGGTCCGCGGCCGCCGCGAACTCGTCCGGATCCCCCTTGCTCACCAAGCCGAGCTTCACGAAGAACGGCACCCCACCCGGCACCTCCACCGGAAACGCCCGCATCACCGAACGCCGCTCCGCCGCATCCGCCACCTCGACGAGCGCGACCTCCGCCGACCGCCGTCCCGCCGCCAGCTCCCCGCGCCCGGCCGCGCGAACGTTGCGCGCCCAGTCACCCTCGGGCAGCCCCGCCACCAGATAGCGCCGGCCGTCCACCGTCAGCGGCGAGACCGGCGTCGCTCTCGGCACCCCGCTGCGGCGGCCGGGAACGGTGAGCACGTGGATGGTGCCGAGCCGCAGGCCCAGCCGGTTCAGGAGGCGGACCACCCGGTTGGCGTACGGCAGCCACCCCGGCAACCGCAGCGTCGTCCCTGCCATGACAATCCTTTCGACGATCGAAGCTTTATCGCAGGGTATATTCCTTCGAGTGTCGAAGCAATCGCTTCCCTCGGCCTCCCCACCGGCCCAGCCACCGGTGACCGGCCGCTGGTCCCCCGCCATGGCTGACAGCACCGCGGACCTCCACTCCGCAACCGGCACGGGCAGCACCTCACTGACCGGCGCGGCGGAGCCGGTGTCGACCGATGCGGCCGAGATTCGCTCAGCGGCCGCGGACGCGGCGGCCGAGTTCGGGGCGGCCGCCGACGAGGTCGACGACGCGGCTGCCGCTGTGCTCGGGGTCAACCGCACCGACCTGCGCATCCTCGGACTGGTGGGTGCCGCCGGACCGATGACCGCCGGAGCTCTCGCCGAGGCCGCCCGGCTCAGCCCCGCAGCCACCACGACTGCCATCCAGCGGCTCGCCGCAGCCGGCCACCTGCGCCGCGACGTCGACCCCGGAGACCGGCGCCGCGCCGTCGTCACGCTCACCCCGGCCGCCGCCGAGACCCTCGACCGCATCTACGGTCCGATCGGGGAGGCCGGTCACCGCCTGCTCACCACCTACTCCCCCGCCGACCTGACCATGATCACCGAGTTCCTCCGCGTCGGCCGCCGCATGCAACTCGACCAGGCCGAACGCATCCGCACCCTGCGCACCTAGGTCTGCCCAGCCGCCCAGCCGCGCACCGTGGGTGATTGCGTGTCCGTGCCGTCACCCAAAAGTTGCGGGCGTGGCTGAAACTGTGTCTTCTCAGCCCCACTAGCCCCTGGACTGCCGTGACCCCCGCGCCACCCACATATCCCTGCCCGTTCTGCGGGACCGTCGCCTCGGCGGAGTCGGGGTGCCCGTCCTGCGGACGCGGCCCGAACGCCGACGCGCTCGAGGTGCTCCGGCTGGACGCGGAGATCGCCGGTCTGAATCAGCGCCTGCAGGCAGTCCGCGCCGAGGCGTCCGGCATCGAACGGGACCTCGTCGACTCCACCACCCGGCGCAACGCCGCGGCCTTCCGAGTCCACGACGCCGTCCGCGCGGCACACACGGCCGCGACCGCGGGCACCCAGGCGCAGGCCCCGGCCGCACACGCTCCGACCGCCCCGGTCGCCCAGGTCCCGGCCAGCTCCGGCCCGGCTGCGCAGGCCCCGCCGCCGCCGTTCCCCGTGGCGCCGCCCCGGGCCGCGCCGCCGTTCCCCGTGGCGCCGCCCCGGGCCGAGTCCAAGCTCACCACCCTCACGGTGCAGAACGTGCTTTTCGCGCTCGGTGGCCTGCTGCTGGTGGTCGCGGCGGCCGTGTTCACCGCGGTGGCCTGGGCCCAGGTCGGTGTCACCGGGCGTGCCCTGCTGCTCGGCGCGGCCACCGCCGCGATCCTGGCGGTGCCTCCGTTCGCGGTGCGGCGCGGCCTCACGGCGGCCGCCGAAACCCTCGCGGTCGTCGGACTGCTGATGATCCTGCTCGACGGGTACGCGGCCTGGGCTGTCGACTTCCTCGGCGTCGCCGGTTCACCACCGCGGATGTACGCCGCCACGGTGTGCGCCATCACCGCCGGAATCGCCCTCGGTTACGGCCGGCTCGTCGGCCTGCCCGGTCCGCGGATCGCCGCCCTGCTGGTCGCCCAGCCGGTACTCCCCCTGGCCGCCGCCTCCCTCGACTTCGAGCCGGTCGGCTGGTCCCTCACCCTCACCGCCGTGACCGCGTTGAACGTCGCCGTCCTCCGGCTCCGGACGGCCCGGTTCACCGCGGACGTGATCGGCACAGTCGCGTACGTCTGCGGTGGCTCCGCGGCAGCCCTCGCCGCCGTCCTGGCGCTCGTCGAAGTCCTGACCGCGACCAACGCGGCCGGTGCCGCCTCCGGTGGCCTGGCGCTGATGCTGATCAGCCTGCTCACCGTCGGCGTGGCCGTGCTGGCCCGCAACGGCGTCGCCCAGTCCGTCACCGGCGGGTTCCTCGTGGTCGCGGCCGGTGTCTCGCTGGCGGGCCCGGCGTTCCGGCTGTGGCCGGGCGCGGAACTGCTGTCCCTGGCCGTCATCGCCCTCGCGCTCACTGCTGCCGTCATGGCGGTACGCCGTCGCCTCCCGGACAACGTCAGCCTGGGCCCGTGGATCGGGGCGCACGTGGTGACAGCCGTCCCGGCGATCGGTGTGGCCGGTGCGGCGGTGATCGGTGCCGGTCAGAGCGTCCTGGCAGCGGATCCGCTCGGCAGCGCGTCGTGGACGGCCGCGGTCTCCGGAACGGGGTGGGAACCGCTGGTGGCGGCGGTCGCTGTGCTCGGGGCGTACCTCATGCTCCTCCCGGCCTGGACCCGCACCGACCTGGCCCTGATCACGCTGGCCGTCCTGGGTTTCCTGCTGCCCGCGGCGTTCGGCCTGACCTGGTGGTCCGCCGCCGTGGCCGGCGTGATCGTCGCGACGGTCGCCCTCGCGCTGGCCGCCCGAACCCCTGCCGCGCCCGCCGCCGGTTGGATGCTTGCGGTGCGGCTTGTCATCGCCGGTGTCGCGGCGGTTCATGCGCTGATAATCGGACTCGGTCATCCGGGGGTGGGCGCCGGTGTCTGCGCCGCGCTCGCCGTCGCCGGCCTGGGCATCGCGGTGGCCGCGCATTCCGGGCCGCGCCGGGTCAGCGTCGGGACGGCCGGCTGGATGGCCGGGCTGCTCGCGGTGCCGGCGGCCGTGTGGCAGGCGCTGATCGCCGCGGACGCCTCTCCGAACGTGCAGGTCCGCGCACTCTTCGCGGTGGTCGTGCTCCTCGGCGCGGTCACGCATGCGGTGGTCCGGGTGCTTCCCGGGTACGGGATTCCGACCGCCGCCGTGACCCTGCTGCTCGCCACCGTCAGTCCGGTGTGGTCGCTCGCGGGCGACGATCCGGTGGCCCTGTACGCTGCGGCCGCACTACTGCTGATCGCCGCACTGCTGCCGGTGCGTGCCGGGATCGCCGGCGCGGTGGCTGTGGCGGTTCCCGTTCCGGCCGTGATGCTGTTCGTGGCAGCCGGGGCGGACCTCGCGGTGGTTCTGCTCGATCCGCTCGAACAGCTGCGGACGGTCTGGTCCGGCGACGTCCCGGCCACGTCCTCGATCGCCTGGTCCACGGTTGTCGCCGTCCTGATCACCGCTCTCGCAGCCGGGGTGGCCGCGCTGTTCACCACCGGTGCTCCAGTCGTTGCCGGTGCTAAGGGGCGTTATCGGGTCGCTGCCTGGGCTTGCGCGCCGCTGATCGCCGTCGCGGTTCCATTGGCGCTTGCGGCCGCCGGAGCGCCCTGGCCCGCCGTACCGATGTCCAGCCTGATCATCGGCCTGGCCGGCCTGGTCGGTACCGCTCTGCTGCTGCCCGCGGCCGTCGTCTGGTTCCCGGTGGTCGTGGCCGTGTCCGGCTGGCTCACGGTCATCGGGCTGGCCGGGTCCACGCCCACCCACGGCGCGACGCTCGCCGCTTTCGGACTGCTCGTAGTCGCCTCCGCCGTGATCGGCGTGGCCGGCCGGGACGAGTCCGCCCGGATCGCCGCGTGGTTGACCGGAACGCTGTCCGTGGCCGTTCTCGCCTACACCGCCGCCGACACTTTCGAGCTGGCCGACGGCGGAACCGCTCGCAGTGTTCTCGCCGCCGCGGCCGTGGCCGCCGCCCTCGAAGGGTTCCTCGCCCGCAGCCGCCCCCGCGAGGCACCGGCCGTGGCAGCCGTGGCCCACTCCACAGCACTGGTCGCGCTCCTGCTCGCCGGCAGCACCGGGCAGGCCGCCGTGATCTGCACGCTCTGGTCCGTCGTGCTCGTCGTCCGGGCGTTGCTGCCCCGGGAGAGTCGCGGTGCCCGTTTCCGTTACGCGCTGGCGGCCGCCGTCGTACTCCTGATCGGCTGGTGGTTGTTCCTGCAGTCGATCGATGTGACGACCGCCGAGGTCTACACGTTGCCGGCCGCGGTGATGGCCCTGCTCGTCGGCTGGTACGCCCGCCACGAACGCCCGGACCTGCCGTCCTGGGTCGCCTACGGCCCGGCGCTGGGTGCCGCCTTCCTGCCCACCTTCGCCGTGATCAGCAACAGCACCTCCGACGAGCCCGAGTATCTCCGCCGTCTGCTGCTCGGCCTCGGCGCCCTGATCGTCCTCATCGTCGGAGCGCGTGCCCGCTCGCAGGCCCCGGTCGTGGTGGGCAGCGGGGCCCTGGCGCTCATCGCGTTGCACGAGGTCGTCCAGTTCTGGGACCTGGTGCCCCGCTGGGTTCCGCTCGCCCTCGGCGGTGTCCTGCTGCTGGCCATCGCCACCACGATGGAGCAACGCCGCCGCGACCTCCTGCGCCTCCGCAACGCCGTCGGCCGCATGACCTAACCCCAGCTGGGTGTTTCGGGGCGGGAGGCACCGCTGAGCGCCAGCCGAGCCAACCAGCTGGCCGTGAGGGGGGTGTCCCGGCCCGAAAGGCACCGCTCAGCGCCAGCCGAGCCAACCAGCTGGCCGTGAGGGGGGTGTCCCGGCCCGAAAGGCACCGCTGAGCGCCAGCTGGCCGTGAGGGGGGTGTCCCGGCCCGAGAGGCACCGCTCAGCGCCAGCTGGGATTGGCGCCGGGAAAGGGAGAGCCCGCGTCACCGAGTGGTGGCGCGGGCTCTTTTGGAGCGGGGTGCGGGGGTTACTTCTCCGCGGAACTGCCGGAGGCGATCGGTTCGGTGCGGTCGTTGGCGCCACCGGACGGAGCCGCGTGACGGCCGCCCTGGGCCGGGACGCCGGCGCCGCCGGACTTCGAGCCGCGGGCCGCCAGCACGCCGCCGGCGATCAGCAGGATCAGGCCGATCACGGCGAGCGCGATCGGGCCGTACAGGCCCACCAGGTTGAGCTTGGAGATGTTGTCCTTGGCCGTCTCGGCCGCCCGCTTGGTGGTGTCGTTCGTGTAGGTGAAGACCGCGTTGAGGATCTCCACGGACCGGCCGTCGGTGGCGACGAGCGACTTGCGCTGCTGCTCCTCGACCTTGATGTACTGGCCGGTGGTCGGCTCCACCCACACGGTCTTGGTGTTGTTGTAGGCGACCTTGCCGTCGGTCGCGCCCGGGATCAACTGGCCGAGCAGGAGCTTGACGCGGTCGGCCGGGAGCTTCTGCTCAGCGTCGGTGATCTGCTGGGTGAACTGGTAGGTCTCCAGCCCCTCGATCTCCTCGGTCTTGACGAACTGGGCCGGCTGCGCGGCCAGGATGTCCCGGTCGAAGTACTGGTAGGTCTGCTTCTCGGTGCCGAACGGGAACTTGTAGACCTGGCCCGAGTAGCTGATGTCCTCCCGGTCGTTGCCGGTGTCCAGCCACTGCCCGTTCCACTCCTGGGCGGCACCCGACTTGCGGTCAACAGCGAGCGAGGTGCTGTACGCGCTGACGACCTCGTTGGTGTCGGTGCGGATGACCTCCTGACCGGCCAGCCACACGAGGGCGCTGCCGTCCAGGTCACCCTCCAGCTTCGCGGTCGCGGCCGGGTCGGGCTGCACGGTCACCGTCGAGCGCAGGTTGCCGGTCTCGACCGTCGCCTTGGCGTCGGCGATCTGCAGGAAACGTGCGTTCGACGCCTCGGCGACCGACTGGGTGAGTTGCATGTCGTACGGCAACTGCGCCGCCGTGGGTGCCACGACGAACGCCAGACCGCCTGCGAACACCAACGCCAGGACGCCGAAGCCGAACAGCACGGAGCCGAGGACGCGGGACCTCATAGTGCCTCCACGAGGTAATTAACACGAGGTAAGAAGAAAATTCGAGAGGGTTTCAATAACCGAGCTTGCGGGATGTTACTACTGAGTCACTTCCGGAAGCGAGACCTGGAGCAGATCTTCCTGAGTGGCTGCTGAAACGGGCTCACCCGTGCGTTGCAGGACGACGGTGAAATTCCACGTCAGGGTCTCCCGCAGGATCGGCACCGAGGCCACCCACCGCGCCCACCCGGGGTGGTAACGGGGCAGGACATCGATCACCGTGACGGCCCCGGCCCTGCGGGCGGTCCGGGCCCACCGCATGGTGCGCGCCGCGCTGATCGGGAAGAGCGATTCCATGTAGCGGTTCTTCGGCTCGCGCCCGTGGATCCGCTGGTAGCGGCGCCGGGCCCGGTGCCCGCCGATCACCAGGTGCCACGGCCCGGTCTCGTGGCCGCCGTGCGGTGACCACCACGGCGTGAACGACACGTAGATCGTTCCGCCGGGCTTGGTCACCCGTACCATCTCGTCGAGCATCGCCTCCGGGTCGGCGACGTGTTCGAGGACGTTCGACGAGTAGGTGACGTCGAGGGAGCCGGTGCGGATCGGCAGGGCGGTGCCGCTGCCGCGGACCATCCCGCTGACGGTGGCGCCGGCCGCGGCGAAGTCGCCGACCGCCGGGTCGATGCCGAGGTACGTGGCACCGGCTTTGCGGAACTCGGACGAGAAGTAGCCCGGCCCGCCGCCCACGTCCAGCACACGGGCGCCCTTGAGGGACACGTACGAGCGGAGCTGGCGTACCGAGTCGGCGGCGAGTGCGGAGTAGAACCGGTCCGGGTCGCTCTGCTCGACGAGGAAGGCCTGGAACAGGGCGACCGACCGGCCCAGTGTGGCGCGGTACGGCTCGGGATCCGGTTCGATGATCGGTTCGTTCACTGGCACCTTCTCGTCGGGGCGGCCGGCCGCGGGCGCGACGGTCGCCGCCACCCAGCAGACCGCCGCCAGCATCGCCAATTGCACGGCTAGCCCGTACGCCCACTCCTGACCGTGCCCGAGCTGGCGCCCGGAGACGGCGACCACGATGCCGATACCGGCGCTCGCGAAGGCGAGCCCGGGCAGCGCGCCCGGCCGCAGCTGGCGCACGATGAGCGCGCCCAGCAGGAAGACGGCGCCGGCCGCACCGCCGATCGCGACCACGAGCGCCATGAGCGGCACCACGATCCAGGCGCCACCGCCCGGAACGGCCCGGAACACCCGCCCGAGCGGCCGGTCGACCACCACCCGGCGGCGAGCGGGCACCAGGGCCAGCAGCACCACGAGCGCCACGCAGGCGGCACCGGCCGCCAGACCGATCCGGTACGGCTCGTCCGGCGTGAACCGCAGCGTCACGGCCCCGCCGGCACCAGCCGGTACGACGAACGCCTGCTGCCACCCGTCCACCCGGACAGCGCGCAGCTCCTGCCCGTCCAGAGTGGCCGCCCAGCCGGCGTTGAGGTTCTCCGGCACCACGAGCAGCGACGCCTCACCGGCACCGACGGTGACCCGGCGCTCGGTCGCCTCCCACCGCTCGATTCTCACGTCCCGCTGCGTGACTGCGGGCGGAGTCGTCGGCGCCCCGTCGCGGACCAGGGTCGCCGACTCCGCCACGAACGCGGCCGACGGCACCGTACGCAGGTGGTGCTCCCCCGCCGTGAGCTGCACGTTCTCGCTCGCGAAGTCGTCGCAGATCGTCACCGGCAGCGCGCGACCGCCGCGGATGTCGTCGAGCGTGCCGGACACCGAGGTCGGGTAGGTCACGCCGTCCAGCTCGACGGCCGGTCCCTGCCCGCACGGCACCGCGAGCGGCGTGGTCCCCGCAGCCGGGGTGAGCATCCCGGACAGGGCCGGCGCCTCGATCTCGGCGATCCCGGCCGGTGCCGGCCAGCCGTTGCCCCGGGGGTCTGCCTCGGCCTTCGACACCGACGTGATCGTCAGCTCGATCCGGTTCGTGGTCACCGCCGGGAAGCGCACCCAGCCGTCCCCGTCCACGGGCGCCTCGACCTGCCGCCCGGGTGTGCTCACCAGCACGTGCTGGGGCCGCCCGGTGATCGGGGTCGCGGGCGTGACCAGGCGGACCCGGTCGAGCCTGCGGGCACCGGTCCAGGCCAGCCGCAGCGTCGGCTTGTCGTCGTCGGGTTCGGCGAGCCAGGCCGTGGCCGGGTCGCCGTCGACCGCCGCGTGGGCACCGGCCGTGACGTCGCCGGTCAGCGTGCTCGACGCGGCGGCGGTCACCGGGCGGTCCAGCGGGACCTGGGTGCCGTCCTTCGGCACGGCGGTGAGCCGCAGGTCGTACGCGGCCTCCACCGGCGCGGTGAAGTACCTGTCGACGCCGAGCGGCTCCTCGCCGGTGCGGGCGAGGAACTGGTCGCACCGGATCTTCCCGTCGCTCGGGAAGCAGGCGCCGCGCTGCTGCGGGGCACGCCGGAACGAGAAGTACGGCGCTGTCGTCGCCGAGGTGTCGGCCGGCACCCGCATCCCGCGCTCGGCGGCGAGCCCGGGGATGCCGAGCTCCCGCAGAGCGACGCTGCCCTGGTAGCCCTGGCGCAGGGCGAGCACGATGACGCGTACCGACGTGGTGAGGCCGGGCAGGGTGGCGAGCCGGTGCGGGCCGGGGGTCTCCGGCACCGTACGGTCCACCGGTCCCTGGTCGGTGACCAGCCGGACCATCGAGACCGGCGCCGAGATCCGCAGGTCGTCCACGAAGTCGACGGTCACCGCGTTGACCCGTTTCGCCGTCTCCAGCTCGACCTGCAGCCACTGGCCGGCGGCTGGTTGGTACGGGTCGGCGCGCCACGCGGTCGCCGGGTCACCGTCGAGCGCGGCGAACGGAAGGGCGGACGGGTCGTTGGCGCCGAGCGAGTCGGCGAAGCTCGTGCCGCTGGACGCTTCGACCGTACGGATGCCCTCATAGGCCGCAACCGTGAGGTGCCCCTTGGCCGGGAACGGGATCAGGTCACTGCGCAGGCGTTTCTGCCTGGTCTCCTCGTCCTCGGTGAGGGTCTGGCTGACGTTGTCGCGGATCCGGCCGATGTTCAGCTCCCGGCGGCGCAGGCCGTCGGTGACGATCGTCTGCCCGGCGGCCTCGGGCACACCCAGCTTGCCGCCGGCGTCGCCGGAGAGCACCGCGGGCTGCCGGCTGTCGATCAGGCCCTTGTCCAGCAACTCCAGCAGCGACTCGGGGCCGCCGCTGACCACCGGCACGTCGGCGAGCCTCGTCGCCGAGGCGACCGGGACGTCCCGGCTTACCTCGTAGACCTCGATCGCCGGCGCCGAGACACCGGCGTCGGCCGGGCTGATCGCCGTGCCGCCGGCGCCGACCTGCGGGCCGAACGTGGCGGCCCGCGTCAGGCCCGGCGAACCGGCGATGGCCTGGCGTACCACGGCAATCGGCGGCGCGCCGGTAGCGGTCCGGTCCAGGTCGTGCCGGACCAGCAGGTAGCGGTAGCCGGCGCGGGCCAGGAACGCGGACAGGGCCGGTGAGCCGCGGCCCTGGGCGAGCACGGTCTCCACGGCGTCCATCACCCGGATGTTGCCCTCGGAGCCGAGCGGGATCTGGTTGCGGGTGGACCAGGGTGCGTCGGCGAGCGGCTGGATCGGCTCGTCGACGGTACGGCCCCAGGTGTGCTGGGCGAAGCCGGAACCCGGCACGACGAGCGTGCGGTCCCGCGCGTCCTGGTCGGCCAGCCAGCTGGTGGCCTGGCTCCAGTACGGGGGGACCGACGACCAGCCGGGACCGGGGCGCAGCAGCAGCATCCAGGCGGGTGCCGCGGCGGCGATCAGCAGCAGCGCGACCACGGGGGCGGCGGGCAGCCGGAAGCGGAAGCGGCGCCAGGAGAGGGCCTGGCTGGCGGCGTAGGCGAGGCCCAGGGCGATCGGCAGGCGCAGCACGGGTTCGAACTTGTGCACGTTGCGCAGCGGGGCGAGCGGGCCGTCGAGCAGCTCCCGGATCTGCGGTGCGAACGGGCTGTCCAGCGTGCCGACGTACCCCATGGTCAGCAGGGCCAGGCCGGTGAGCGCGCCGAACACCAGGAACCGCCGCTCGGGCAGCCCGCGTGAGCCGAGACCGACGAGGCCGATCGCGGCGACGAGCGCGGTCACGATCATCAGGCCCGGGTTGTCGACGAGGATCCAGCCCGCCGGCCACCACGGTTCACCCTGGACGATGTAGCCGACCCACTGGTTGGTGCCGCGCATCGCCTGGAAGAGCGAGGTCACCGCGGTGGTCGTACCGGAGGACTCGATGAAGTCCAGGAACGGCAGGCTGTACTCGCCGAAGAGCAGGAGCGGCACGATCCACCAGAGGGTCGCCCCGAGGACGCAGAGGCCCCACCAGAACATCAGCGAGAACAGGTGCCGGTCCCAGCGCCGGGTCAGCAGCCACACCCCGGGCAGCACCAGCGCCATCACCACGGCGGCGGCGTTGATGCCGGCCATGAAGAGCACGGCCAGGGCGGAGAGGGCCGCGGCTCGGCGGGCGGAACCGATGCGGCGTACGCACACGAGCGGCAGCAGCACCCAGGGCAGGAACACCACCGGCAGCATCTCCGAGGAGAGCGGCCCGATCTCGGTGAGCATCCGGGGCGCCAGCGCGTACGCCAGCGCACCGAGCACCCGTCCCGCCTCGTTGCCGATCCGCAGGGCGCGGGCCAGCAGCAGGACACCGAAGTACGCCGCGCAGAGCAGCAGCGCGGACCAGACCCGCTGGGTGATCCACGGCGGGATGCCGAGCATGTCGCCGGCCGCGAAGAACGGCGCCATCGGGAACAGGTAGCCGTACGCCTGCTGCTGAAGCTCGCCCGAGGTCGCCCACGGGTTCCACAGGTGCAGGGCGCGGGCCATGAAGCCGAGCGGGTTCTGGACGAGGTCCAGCTTGGTGTCGAACGTGGTCTCCCCGGGACGCTGCACGAAGGCGGCGACCACGAGCAGCAGCGCTCCGCCGGCGGCGAGCCAGGAGCGTCGGGGGGCGGTTGGTGTGGCAGCCACGGTGGGCGTCCGCTCCCGGAGGGCGGCAGTCATCGGCGGCACTCCGGGGGCAGGCAACTGAATTCGGCGAGCGCAGTGTAGAAGATCTCCCGGATTCCGGAAGGCTTGGCGGTGAGGGCGACCTGGCCCCCGGTCACCTTGGCGATCTGGTTGAGCTCGTCGGGGTCGATGTCCGGCCCGACGCCGATGAACAGGATCGGCAGCGGCCGTTTCCGGTCGACCATCTTCCGCAGGTCACGTAGCAACTCGGACCGTTTGATGCCGTCGGCGTTGTCGTCCCGGCCGTCGGTGAGGATCAGGACCATGTTGATCCGGCCGGGCCGCCAGTTGCGGGTGCCGTCCCGGTAGGCGGCGAGCGTCGTGTTGTACAGGCCGGTCGCGCCGTTCGGCTTGACCTTCATCTCGCCCACCGTCTTGATCATCTCTTCGCGGCGCGGGCCGAGCGGGCCGACCGGGATCACCTCCCGGTAGTCGCGGCCGCCGTCGAGGTCGGTGGAGAACTCCCACACACCAAGCTCGGTGGTGCCCAGCAGCAGGTTGGAGCCCTCCTGCGCGGCCTTGATGGTGGCCGACATCCGGGTCTCGCTGGACCCGGGCACGGCCGCGGCCATCGAGCCGGAGATGTCGAAGACGGCGAGCATCCGGGCGCTGATGTGCACCCCGCCCCACGCGTTGAGCAGGTCCTCGACCGCGGCCTCGGCGGGCAGGGCGGCGGGCGGGTAGTCGGTCTTGCGGATCTGGGTGCCGGCCGGGATCTTCTCCGGCGCCGCACCGGCGGGGGTACGCAGCCCGTACCCGGTGAAGGTGGCGGCGCCGTCGGCGGCGAGCATGGCGCGCAACAACGCCGTGGCCGTCTCCCGCCCCTCGGCGCCCGGGGTCAGGACGGCGTACGGGTAGTCGGGTCCCGGCACAGCTGCCGGCGGGTAGACCGCGACCTGCGGTTTGCCGCCGGTCGTGGTGGCGCGCAGAACCTGCTGCTCGGTGCTGACCACGGCGGTCTCGTCCTTGCCGGGGCCGGTCGGGTCGGGTGCGGCCTCGCCCGCCGTGGACACGGTGTCCTTGGAGAGCCGCCGCATGATCTTCGCCGTTCCGGCCGCGTCGGACTTGGCGAGGCCCTTGATCCCGACCAGCGCCGCGAACCCGAGCGGGCTGGTCGCCGGGTCGGGCAGCAGCACCGGGACCGGGGGCTTGCCGGCCGCGACCAGGGCCGGCCAGCTGAGGTCCCGTTTGCCGGTGAGGCGGGTCGCCGTGCGCTCGTCGAGCGCGAGCACGATCGGGGTGTTCGCCACCGAGACGCCGTCAGCGGGCACCTGGAAGGCGCCGACGGCACGCGCCCGCCGCAGCCAGAGCGTGGATTCGGGCAGCCACACATCGGGCGCCTCGGTGATCGCGGCGCTCGAACTCGGCGACGGATCCGCCGAAGCGGACGACGAGACCGCCAGCGTCTCCGGTGCGGCGCGCGACACGGTCCGCAGTACCTCCGACGACTCCCGCGCCTCGACGATGAGGTCGAGGCAGCGCTGCCGGCCGGCGAGCCGGTCGGCGACCGCGCGGACCGGGCGGGCGATGCTCGGCGCCGCCGCCACCCGCAGCGTGGTCCGCTCGGCGCACGGCGGATCTTTACGGGTCCGCTCGAGATATGTGACGCCGACCCAGCCGCCGAGAACCGCGACCAACGCGACGCTCAGCAGCGCAACCGGCCAAAACTCGGGTCGCGCGCGAAGGCTCCCCTCGCTCACGCAGTTCCTCCATTTGTTACGCGCCCGTTGCGGTTACTCCGAAGGCTGCCCTACTGTGACGCGACCGCGAATCGTACTCGCTAGTAGGGGTGCAGAGTAGACCATGACGGACGCATGCCGCGGTCACATCCTGTTCCTGAACTGGAGGGACACCCACCACCCCGAGGGTGGTGGATCCGAGCTGTTCCTGGAACGGATCGCCGCGGAACTGATCGGCAAGGGCTATCAGGTCACCCTCCTCTGCCAGGCGTACGGTAACGCGCTCGCCGAAGAGACCAACCCTGACGGAATGCGGATCATACGACGCGGCGGCCGGCACACCGTCTACCTGTTCGCCGCCCTCGTCTACCTGGTCGGCGTGCTCGGCATCGGCCAGCTGTCCCGCCGTCACCGCGGACGTCCGGATCTGATCATCGACGTCGGCAACGGCATGCCGTTCCTGAGCCGCCTCTACGCCCGCCGCCCGGTGATCGCGCTGGTCCACCACGTGCACCGCGAGCAGTGGCCGGTCGTGTTCGGACCGCGGGTCGCCCGGATCGGCTGGTGGATCGAGTCGCGGCTGGCGATCCGGGTCTACCGGCGATGCCAATACATAACAGTGTCCGAATCCACCCGCGAGGAGCTGGTCGGCCTCGGCGTCGATCGGCACCGCATCTCGGTGGTGCACAACGGCACACCGGAGGTCACCGCCGAGCTGGTTCCGCCGACCCCGAACCCGAGCCTGATGGTGCTCGGCCGGCTGGTGCCGCACAAGCGGGTCGAGATCGCGCTGCGGGTCACCGCGCTGCTCTCCACCGAGTTGCCCGACATCGAGCTGGTGGTCGCCGGGCAGGGCTGGTGGGACGAGCCGCTCACCACGCTCGCCGCCGACCTGGGGATCGAGGACCGGGTCCGGTTCACCGGGTTCGTGTCCGAGGAGCACAAGCACGATCTGCTCTGCGGTTCGTGGCTGCTGCTGATGCCCTCGCTCAAGGAGGGCTGGGGGCTGACCATCGTCGAGGCCGGTGCCCGGGGCACGCCGTCGGTGGCTTTCCGGTCCGCGGGCGGCGTGGCCGATGCCATGGCCGACGGGGAGACCGGCGTGCTGGTCGAGGACGAGTACGAGTTCTTCCGTGCGGTGCGGTCACTGGTGATGGACCGCCGGCGGCGCACCGCCATGGGATCGGCGGCCGCGGCACACGCCCGCCGATTCACCTGGGAGAAAGCCGGAGAGGCCTTCTCCCAGGTGGTCGCCGGACAACTCGCCGGTGATCAGCCGAAGCCGGCTGGTCAGCGAGTGCCGTAAACCGAGCTCTCCAGATCGGCCGTGGTGCCGGTCGTGCTGGCGACGTGCTCGGCCGACGGGCTCACCGCACCGACGGTCGCAAGAACACCGACGACACCGAGGACACCCCCGGCGACGGCAGCGATGACGAACGTGGCCAACTTGGCCATTTTTGTTCCTCCCCGGACTCGTGGGTGCGCGGACGGTATCACGATCTACGGCGTCCGAGCAGCAGTGCGAGAGCAGCTATGACCACAATGTTACCGGCGAGTATGTGAGCTGTCAGGGCGGGCACCCGGCGGCTCGCCGCGGAGAGCCGCACGCCCGCCGGAACGGCCGGGTTCTCCCACAGTTGGAGAGCGGGTCCGGCGTACGCCAGGCGCAGTCCGGACAAGGCACCGGGCTCGGTCGCGCCGCGGACCAGTACCCAGCGCACCCCCAGTTCGGCGGCGGGGCGGCCCGCCTTCAGAAGTGCCCAGGCCGTGGCGGCACGCGGGCTCTCCCCGTCGACAGTCACCGCACCCACTCGCAGGGCGTCGTTCATCAGCACCGGGGCGTCAAGGTAACGGGGTGCGGGGTCGCGGACCACGACATCGCGGTTCCAGCCGTAGCGCTGGTAGCCCTCGAACGGCAGCGACAGCACCTCGCCCGGTGCGGCGGCCACCCGAGCGGCCACCTCGTCCCAGTCCGCCGGGTAGTGCACCGGGCGCAGCGCGCCGGCGGCACCGAACGCCAGATCCGGCATCACCACGATCGGCAGCAGCAGCGCGCCCGCGAACAGCACGTGCCCGGCGGCCGGCTCGAACCTGCGGGTCAGCCGCTCAGCGAGGGCCTCCGCGCCGAGGGCGAACCCGAGGGCGAGCGCGAGCGCGTACGGAATCAGGAACTTCTGCCCGTCCCGCAGCAGGCCGCCGCCCGGCACATGCGCGACCAGCCACTCCAGCAGGGGCGCGGTCGGACCGGCACCGGCCGCGGCCAGCGCAAACCCACCCGCGGCCAGGAACAGCAACCGGTCGGCGCCACCTCCCCATCGGGTGCGCAGCACCCGCAACCCGACCACGGCGACCGCCAGCAGCAGCACCGTCACGAACGGGACCAATACCGATGTGCGGCTGGCCGGCACGGTCTGCGCGTTCCAGATGCCGCCGGTGCCGGCCAGCGCCGTCCAGGAGCCGGCCCAATTCTCCGCCCGCGCCGCGAACTGGGCGACACCCTCCGGATCCGAACGACCACCGGCCGCGCTGCTCAGCGATGCCACCAGCCAGGGCGCGTTCAGGGCCGCGACGGCGGCGAGGGCCAGGACGGTCGCGCGCGACCGCAGCGGGAGCAGGACAGCGATCGTCACCAGCGCGATCAGGCCGCCGGTCGGCGTCACCGCTGCGGGCGCGGCCGCCAGAACCAGCCGGGGCAGTACCAGCGGACGGCCGTCGCGCAGGTCGCGCGCGGCGATGACAAGCCAGGGCAGGCAGGCGTACGCAAGAAGCAGCGCCCACTGCCCGAGCAGCAGGCGTTCGGCGAGAAAGGGTGTCCAGGCGAACGCCAGCGCGGCCACCGCACGGGTGACCGTCCGCTCGGACGGCACCAGGCGGGCGGCGCCGAGAGCGGCCAGGTACACGACGGCGATCAGCGCGATCCGCTGCAACAGCCAGCCCGGTGCGACCACGTTGGCCAGCGACACCAGCGCGTCCAGCGGCACCGCCCGGGGCAGCGCGTCGGCCGGTGCGATCATCTCCCAGCTCAGCGCCTGTCTCGGCACGAAGACCATGTCGTAGCGCAGGACGTAACCGGGCAGGGCCAGCGGCGCGAGCACCACCGCGGTGATACCGGCGGCGATCGCGTGCGGCTTCAGCCTCTCGCTCACCCGCCGACCGGCACCGGGTTCAGCTCACCGACGGCGATCTCGTTGGTGCACACGCTCGACTTCTTGTCGAGGACGTCCACCTGCACGTCGGGTCCGCTGCCCCAGACGATCAGGAAGATCGCGTTCAGGCCGCGCCGCACGTCGAACCCGACCGGCTTCTCCACGCCGATCCGCACCGTCGCCGAGGTGTCCCGGTCGCTGAGGTAGGCGATGCGCACCACGTGCCAGTACGCGGGGACGCTCGACTCGAGCGGGATCCGGGTGGTCCGCTTGCCCACCTGGTAACCGCAACCGGTCAGCGGACCCGGTCGCGCCTTGACACCGGAGACCCAGGCCGGGCGGATGTGGCCCTCCTTGTCGAAGACCGAGACCTCCCGGGCCTGCGTGACGAAGACCGGACCGGACTCGAGCGGCGCGAAGAACCGGGACTGCATGTTGTACGGCCCGGACAGCGGCCCGACCACCTCCTCCGGGACCGGCTCGTCCATGAAGACCGTGCCGGCCGGCATCGTGGCGAGGTCGGCCCGGGCGTTGGCCAGGTAGTCCCGGCCCGCCTTGAGCGACCACTCGTCACCGAACCGGATCCCGGTCAGGGCGGCGCTCGCGAGCAGCGCCACGAGGCCGCCGACAAGCACCGGCTGCCGCAGCCGGGCCAGGAACTCCGGCACCGGCCGGACCGCGGGCGCCTCGCCCTCGATCCCGTCACGCCGCAGGCCGCACAGCGCGGCTCCGATGGCGATCGCCGCGACCACCATGACGTCAGCGATGTAGCGGGGCACCGCGCCGGCGACCGCGCTGTAGACCGAGCCCATCCGGGTCGCGCCGAGCAGGCCCGCGACCAGCGCGGTGTAGAGGAGCACGAGCAGCCAGGCGCGGGCGGCGGCGGTGCCGCGCCGCCAGATGGTGAACCCGATGAACGCCACCACCACGGCCAGCGAGACCCACCGGAGGGCGTCGGTCGTCGCGGTGATCGGGGCGCCGTCACCGGCCGGGAACCACATCCACGGCCCGCCCAGCAGGCCCGGCACGAGCGTCTGCCCGAACATCTGCGTCACGAACTCGACGACCTCGGTGACCGAGGACGGGCGGCGCAGCGACGAGATGGAGATCGTGAGGTACGTGGCCAGGAAGCTCACCGAGATCAGCGTCAGCAGCAGCCAGGACTGCCACCAGCGGCGGATCGTCGTCCACACCGCCCGGATCGGCCCGCCGGGTGCGTACAGGCAGAGGGTCATCAGGAAGACCAGCGCGACCGTGAGCATGGCCTTCTCGAAGAAGGCGAGGCCAAGCACGACCGAGAGCCCGAGCGTCACCAGGTGCCGGGGGCGGCGGGTCCGGATGTACTTCACCTGCGCGCCAACGGCCAGGATCATCGCGAGCTGCATCGGCAGCATGTTGATCCCGACGGCCCACCAGGAGGTGGCCTCCAGCGTCAGCGGGCTGAACAGGAACACCGTCAGCGGGACCAGCAGGGTCCAGCCGGGCAGCAGCATGAGCCGCAGCAACCGGTAGAGCGCGATGCTCACCGCGGCCTGGCCGGCCACCAGCAGCACGAGGAACGGGACGTAGCCGAAACCGCCGAACCGCAGCGTCAACCAGCTGACCAGGTGCCCGGCCGGCATCAGGTGGTTGTTGAAGAGGCCGAACAGGTAGTCCGGTACGAGCCCGTTGGCGTCGGCGAGCGAGAGCATCGGGAAGTCGTCGTACGACAGGTATCCACGGTGGGCGATCGCGGCGCGGGCCGCCAGACTGACCACGATGAGCGCGGCGGCGACGGTCGTCAGGGAGACGCCGATGGAGGGCGTCGCCCGGGTGTCCGCCGGCGGCGTCGAGGAGTCGGTTGCGGGGTGTGAGGCCAAGGGCACGACAGCAGGGTGCCACAACCTGGCGACGGAGTGGCAGATGACCTTGCTTCCCGTGCCGCTTGCCTGGGGCTTGCGGTGCCCGTTGCTGCATGTGGCTGAACGAGCACTAGACCTGAATGTTTCTCGCCAGTAACCTCGCACGGGCCAGCACCAGAACGCGATTGCGAGGCGACATGACACAACCCGGCAACGCGGTCGACATTTGCGTGGTGGGGGGCTGCGGCCGGGTCGGATTACCCCTGGGTGTCGCGCTCGCGTCACGCGGCCTGTCGGTCGTCCTGTACGACATCGACGCCGCGGCCGTGGACCGGGTCAACAGCGGGGTCATGCCGTTCGCCGAGGAGGGCGCCTCCGAGCCCCTCGCCGAGGCGATCACCACCGGCCGCCTGCGGGCCACCACCGACCCCGCGAGCGTCGGGCTCGCCGACGCCGTGGTCGTGGTCGTCGGCACCCCGGTTGACCAGCACCTCAACCCCGACCTGGGCGCGGTGCCGCGGGCCATCGAGCGCTGCGTCGAGCACCTGCACGACGGCCAGCTGATCGTGCTGCGCAGCACGGTCTACCCGGGCGTGACCGCGCTGACCGAGAAGCTGCTCGTCAAGCACGGCCTCACCGTGGACGTGGCGTTCTGTCCCGAGCGGATCGCCGAGGGCCGGGCGATGACCGAGCTCTTCACGCTGCCGCAGATCGTCTCCGCGCGGACTCCGCAGGCGATGGACCGGGCCGAGAAGCTCTTCCGGAACCTGACCGGCTCGATCGTCCGGCTGGAGCCGGAGGAGGCCGAGCTGGCGAAGCTGTACACCAATACCTGGCGCTATCTGAAGTTCGCGGCGGCGAACCAGTTCTGGATGATGGCCAACGACTTCGGGCTCGACTTCGCCCGGATCCGGCACGCCGTCACCTTCGAGTACCCGCGCGCCGCCGACCTGCCGATGCCCGGATTCGCCGCCGGTCCGTGCCTGCTCAAGGACACGATGCAGCTCGCGGCGTTCAACCGGAACAACTTCGTGCTCGGCCACTCGGCGATGCTGATCAACGAGGGTCTCCCGCTCTACCTGGTGTCCCGGCTGGAGGATCGCTTCAACCTCGCCGACATGACCGTCGGCATCCTGGGGATGGCGTTCAAGGGCGGCAGCGACGATCCTCGCGACAGCCTCGCCTACAAGCTGAAGAAGATCCTGACGCTCAAGGCGCGGGAGACACTCTGCACCGATCCCTACGTGGCCGACGACCGGTTGCTGCCGCTCGACGAGGTGCTCGAACGGGCCGATCTGCTGGTGATCGCGGCGCCGCACCTGGACTACGCGGAACTCACGACCGAGAAACCGCTGGTGGACATGTGGGGCCTGACCGGAAAGGGCGTGCTGGTGTGATTCCACGGGTCTCGGTGGTCATTCCGGTCTACAACGAGGGCGAGGGCGTGGTCCGCCACCTCGAGCGGATCCTGCGCGAGGTGCTGCTGCCGGCCGAGATCCTGGTCGTGCACGACATGCCCGAGGACACCACGGTGCCCTACGCGAAGGAGATCGCGCTCAAGGATCCGCGGGTCCGCACCATTCTCAACACCTACGGGCGGGGCCCGGCGAACGCGATCCGCTTCGGTATCGACGCCGCCCGTGCACCGGTCGCGGTCGTGACGATGGCCGACGGGTGCGACGACCCACAGCAGATCGACGACCTCGCCCGGCTCGTCGACCGTGGCGTGGTGGTCGCGGCGGCATCCCGTTACATGCCCGGTGGGCAGCAGGTCGGCGGGCCGCGGTTCAAGCGGATGGCCTCGCGCTGGGCGGGACGCACGCTGAGCTGGTTCGCCCGGGTCGGCACCCGGGACGCGACGAACAGCTTCAAGGCGTACGACACAGATTTTGTTCGTCTTGTGGGTATCGAGTCGAACACCGGGTTCGAGATCGGCATCGAGCTGACCGCGAAGGCCACCCGGCTGCACCGCCCGGTCGCGGAGATCCCCACGATCTGGCTGGACCGGCAGCTCGGCGAGTCGCACTTCGACGTGGGCCGGTTCATGCCGAGCTACCTCCGCTGGTATTTTTTCGCGTTCGGCAGGCGCCTGTCGGACGAACAACTCGCCGCCCGCTGGGCGGCCCGGAGGCCGGTCACGGCACCGGTTCCTGACAAGGAAGGCACCCCGGCATGACGAAGGTCCTGGTGACCGGCTCCGCCGGATTCATCGGCGGATACCTGGTCTCCGAACTGCTCGGCCGCGGCCACGAGGTGGTCGGGCTGGACAACTTCTCGAAGTACGGTCCGGTGGCGCACAGCTACGACGACCACCCGAACTTCCGGTTCGTCGAGGGGGACGCCCGCGACGTCGACCTGCTCATCGACCTGCTGACCGGTTGCGATCACTTCATCGCGGGCGCGGCGATGATCGGCGGCATCTCCTACTTCCACGCGTACGCGTACGACCTGCTCGCCACGAACGAGCGGATCATGGCGTCCTCGTGCGACGCGGCGATCGCGGCGCACCGGTCCGGGACGCTGAAGAAGGTCACCTACGTGTCGTCGTCGATGGTGTTCGAGTCGACCGACAGGTGGCCGAGCAAGGAGGGCGACCAGCGGCTCATCCCACCGCCGCAGTCGTCGTACGGGTTCCAGAAGCTCGCCGTGGAGTACTACGCCCGCGCCGCCTGGGACCAGTACAAGCTGCCCTACACCATCGTGCGGCCGTTCAACTGCGTCGGCGTCGGCGAGGGCCGGGCGCTCGGCGAGGCCGAGGTGCTCTCCGGCAACGTGAAGCTGGCCATGTCGCACGTCGTACCGGACCTGGTGCAGAAGGTGCTCAAGGGTCAGGATCCGCTGCACATCCTCGGTGCCGGTGACCAGGTGCGGCACTACACGTACGGCGGGGACCTCGCCCGCGGCATCATCACCGCGATGGAGCACGAGGCGGCCGGCAACGACGACTTCAACCTGTCGACGGCCGAGTCCACCACGGTTCTCCAGCTCGCCGAGCTGATCTGGCGCAAGATCAAGGGACCGGACGTGCCGTTCCGCTACGTCAGCGACGAACCGTTCGCGCACGACGTGGCGATGCGGGTGCCGGACGTGGCCAAAGCGCGAGAGGTCCTCGGCTTCAACGCTGAGACCACCCTCGACGCGATGCTCGACGAGGTGATTCCGTGGATCACTCAGGCAGTGGCGGACGGCCGCTTGTAGGCGGGTCCTCCTCACCGGTACCGCCCGCGGCCGCCCAGGAACTGTCCGAGCTGGCCGCGGAGCCGTCGGCCGGCCGCAGGATCGGGCTCGCCGGTGCGGCGGTCGCCCTGGCCAGTGCGGTCACCAGCGCCTTCGGCTACGTCGTGCCGGTGCTCGGCGCCCGTACGCTCAGCGCCGCCGACCTCGGCGCGCTCGCGACGGTGCTGGCTATCGTCGCGATCGCCAGCGTGCCCGGCATGGGCCTGCAGATCGCGGTGGCCGTGCAGCGGGCCAAGAACCCGGGCTCGACCGCGCGGCACGTCGGGTGGATCACCGCCGCCGTGTGCGCGGGCCTCGTCGCGCTGCTGACGCCGCTCGCCGGGCCGGCGTTCGACCTGCCGCCGACGGTGATGCTGCTGCTCGCCGTCTACACCGGCGCGATCGTGGTGGCCGGCCGCTGGCTGGGCCAGCTCCAGGGCGACGAGCGCTTCATGCGGCTCGCGCTCGGCATGGCCGTCCTGGCGGCGGGACGGTACGGCGGACTGGTTGCCGGGCTGCTGCTCGGCGCGGGGCTGACCGGCTCGGTGCTGATCGGCACCGTCGTGTCGCTGGTGATCCCGGCCGTGCTGACCGTCGTGGCCCGGGTACCGGGCACGGTGCCCGGCGACCGCGGTGTCTCGCCGAAACAGGTGATCACCGCCTGCTCGGCGACGCTGGCGATGCTGGTCGTCTCGTACGCCGACCTGCTCCTCGCCCGCGCCCTGCTGACGGCGGACGTCTCCGGGGCCTACGCGGTCGGCACCGTGCTCACCAAGGGCGCGATGTGGGCGCCGCAGGTGGTCACCGTGCTCGCCCTCCCCAGGCTCGCCCAGGGCAGCAAGCGGGCACTGACCGTGTCGATCGGGCTGGTCGCCGGCTCCGGCACCCTGTTGATCCTGGCGTCCGCGCTGGCCGGCGGGCTGGCCTTCCGGTTCGCCGGCGGTGAGGACTACGTCGATCTCGGCCGGTACGCGCCGGTGTTCGCCCTGACCGGTGCGCTCTACGCACTGGTGTTCGTGCTGGTCAACGCGCAGGTGGCGGCCGGGGCCAAGTGGCCGTCGGCACCGCTGTGGGTGTCGACAGCGGTGCTTGTCGTGGCTGCCTGGCTGGTGCCGCACACGTTCGCGGCGATCATGTGGTGTGCGGCGGGTACGGCGACTCTGGCGCTGGCGACCACCGCGTACGCGACGGTCCGCAGCCGCCGGGCCTGAGCCTTTCCCGTCCGGGCCCGGCTTCAACGTTTCACCGCCTCGCCGGTTGCGGCCACTACCCCCTTCAGGGCCGTCTGCCGCCGGGACGGGTTAGGCCGTCCAGGCCTGATTCGCCGCCACGGCCCGCACTCCGGCCGCACCCGCGCTGTCGGCCGTTAACTTCCCTGGCACCGGTTTCTCATACCGGGCAAGCGACGCCAGAGGAGCAATAATGGTGGATACGGCCGCGCACGATGACGAAACCCCCGAAATCGGCCGCCGTGCGCTGCTGGCCGGATCGGTAGCCGCGGCAGGCGCAGTGGGCTGCGGCGCTCTTCCCGCCGCCGCCGCTCCCCACCCCGGCCCCGGCGACCCGCGGTTCCCGTTCAAGTGGAAACACTCGGTCTACGGGATGCGCGGCAACGACATCGCGATCCGGTCCGGGCGCGGACGGGAGGGCCGCTTCGGGGTGATGTTCAAGCGGGAGGCCGCCTTCTCGCCGCCGGACGAGCTGATCAAGTCGCTCGCCGCCCAGATGGGCGAGCCGAGCGGGCCCAACCCTGCCGACTTCGACAACCCGCGGATCCCGGCCGGTTTCACGTTCCTCGGCCAGTTCATCGACCACGACATGACCCTGGACCGGACCCCGCTCCCCGAGCAGGAAGCCGACCCGCGCGGCCTGACCAACTTCGGCACACCCCAGTTCGACCTGGGTTCGCTCTACGGTCGCGGTCCGCGTCTCGACCCGCAACTGTACGAGGCCGACCGCACCCGGATGAAGGTCGTCCGCAACCCGAACGGCGTCGACGACCTGCCCCGCAACGCCGACGGTGCCGCCTACCTCGGTGACCCGCGCAACGACGAGAACCTGATCGTCTCCCAGCTCCACCTGGCGTTCGCAAAGTTCCACAACCGCTGCCTGTCCACCCGGCTGGCCCGCAGCCTGGCCGACGCCCAGCGCCTGACCCGCTGGCACTTCCAGTGGATCATCGTGCACGACTTCCTGGAGAAGGTCGTCGGACCCGAGGTGGTGGGCCGTTTCCTGGACACCCGCGGCCGGGTGCGGCAGGAGTTCTACCGGCCGATGAACCCGAACCGGCCGATGATGCCGATCGAGTACTCGGTCGCCGCCTACCGCTTCGGGCACAGCATGATCCGGGCCGGCTACCTGCTGAACCAGCGCACCACCCCGCCCGCGGCAGCCGCCATCTTCGGCGCCGAGGGCAGCGACCTGCGCGGCGGCCGCCAGCTGCCGTCCCGCCTCGAGATCGACTGGTGGCACTTCTTCGACGTACCCGGCAAGCCCACCACACCGCGCAACCAGGCCCGCCGGATCGACGGCAAGCTCTCCCTGCCGCTGTTCAACCTGCCCGCCAGCGTGGTACCCGACGGAACGCCGTCGCTCGCCGAACGCAACCTGATCCGGGGCAAGCGCCTCGGCCTGCCGGCCGGCCAGGACGTCGCGGCCCGGATGGGTGTCACGCCGCTCACCAACGCGCAGCTGGGCCTGCCCGACCCGGACAACGCGGGGTGGCAGGGTAAGGCGCCGCTCTGGTTCTACATCCTCAAGGAGGCGGAGTTGTCCTACGCCGGGGAACGCCTCGGGCCGGTCGGCGGGCGCATCGTCGCCGAGGTCATCATCGGCATCCTCGGCCTGGACCGGAACAGCTACCTGCGCGTCAACCCGCGGTGGCGCCCGTCCGCACCGATCGCCCCGGTCCCGGGCCAATTCCGCGCCGGCGACTTCCTGAAGTTCGCGCTCGCCCTCTAGGAGATTCGGGCTGTGGCGCCGTAGGCGTCGATGTAGGAGGGCGCGGGTTCTTCGGGGCGCCATCTGGTGATGGGGACGAGGCCTGGGTCGAGCAGGGCGAGGTCGCCGAAGAGGGACTTGAGGTCGGTCGGGGCGCGCAGGATGTAGGGGACGCCGCCGCTGTTCGCGAGACGTTCGGCGCCCTCGACGACCGCGGCGGTGGTGTTGGTGCCGTCCCAGAGCACCAGGTGGCTGCCGGCCGGGAGGGCGGCGACGGTCCGGGACACGATGGAGCGGGCGACGTCGAGGTCGGGTTCGTAACCGAGGACGCCCATGAACATGACGGCTACCGGGCGACTGAGGTCCAGAGTCTTGGCGGCTTCGGTGAGGATCAGGTCCGGCTCGTGATAGTCGGCGTGCACATAGGTGGCACGGTCCGGGAGCTTCGAGGCGTAGGTGAGAACGAGTGGATCCTTGTCGACATAGACGACACGGGCGCCGGGGGCGACCTCGTGGGTGTTCTGCATGGTGGGCAGGCCGGTGCCGATGTCGAGGAACTGGCTGATTCCGGCCTCGGTGGAGAGATGGCGGACCACCCGGATCAGGAAGCGGCGTGATTCGCGGGCCATCAGCGCGATCTCGGGATAGACCTGGGCCACCGCGTCACCGGCGGCCCGATCGGCGGGGAAGTTGTCGGTGCCGCCCATCCAGTAATTCCACATGCGCGCCGCGTGCGGCACGTCCGATTCCAACCCAGGGTCGGTCATGGATCAATTTCTATTCAATTCGGCGCTGGAGGGCAAGGGTCGGCGGTTCAGCGCGCGCACAGGTGCCCTACCTCCTTAGGGTGATCACATGGGCCCCACTCTGAGCGCGAAGAAGTCGAAGTCCGCGCTGCGTTCCTCCGCGAGCATCTCTCTGCAGACGATCCTCGTCCTGCTCATGGCGTGGGTGGCGGTGTGGCTGCTGGGAAAGATGTGGTCGATCGTCTGGCCTCTCGTCGTGGCACTGCTGATCACCACGCTGACGTGGCCGCCGGTGCGGTTCCTGCGCCGGCACAAGTGGCCGCCGGCGCTCGCCGCGTCGCTGGTCACCGTGCTGTTCCTGGTGCTGGCGGCGGGCATCCTGGTCGGCATCGTCGCGCCGGTGGCGTCCGAGTCGCCCGAGCTGGCCACCGGCGTGTCCAACGGGATCAAGACGGTCAGCGACTGGGCCGCCGGTCCGCCGCTGAACATCGGCGACGACGAGGTCAACTCGGCCACGAACGCCGCCGTCGAACGGCTCCAGAACAGTGTCGGCAGCATCGCGACGGCCACCCTGACCGGTGTCACCACAGTGGTGAACGGTCTGGTGACCACGATCCTGGCGCTGTTCCTGATGTTCTTCTTCCTCAAGGACGGGCCGCGCTTCCTGCCGTGGCTGGGCCGGCAACTGCCGGGCAGGCTCTCCGTGGACGTGCCGATCGTTGCGGCGCGCGGGTGGGAGACCTTGGGGGCTTTCGTACGGTCGCAAGCGTTCGTCGGTCTGCTGGACGCGGTCGCGATCGGCATCGGACTGTGGATCGTCGGTGTTCCGCTGGTGCTCCCGCTCGCCGTACTGACGTTCGTGGCGGCGTTCGTACCGATCGTCGGCGCGCTCTTCGCCGGCTTCGTCGCGGTGCTGATCGCGCTGGTGTCCAACGGCTGGACGGACGCGCTGATCGTGCTCGGCATCATCGTCGCGGTGCAGCAACTCGAGGGCAACGTCTTCCAGCCGATGGTGCAGAGCCGCGGCCTGGGCCTGCACGCCGGCGTGGTGCTGCTCGCCGTGACGCTGGGCAGCAGCCTGTACGGCATCGTCGGCGCCCTGCTCGCCGTACCGGTGGCGGCCCTGATCGCCGTGCTCTGGACCTATGTGCGTGAACAGCTCAGCGACTCGCCGGAGCCACCGCGCGAGGACCCGGCCGACGAAGTCGCCGAAAAGGCACAACATGAGCCCGAGGTCGCCTGACCGCCACGGTTAGAGTGAGCCACGTGGATGTCTCCGACGAGGACACGAGGCTCCGCGATCGGCTCGTCTTCGGCGACGAGGACGCGTTCGGTGAGGTGTACGAGCAGTACAACGCACTCGTCCACACCATCGCCGTCCGGGTCACCCGCAACGACCGCGCCGCCGAGGACGTCGCCCAGGAGGTGTTCCTCTCCTTCTGGGAGCGGCCGTTCGCGTTCGACCCGGCGAAGGGCAGCCTGCGCGGCTGGCTCGCGATGATCGCGCACCGCCGGGCGGTGGACCTGGTCCGGCGCGAGGAGGCGCACCGCCGCGGCACCCAGTCGCCGCGGCTGAGCGCCGACGCGCTGAGCGGCGGCGACCCGGTCGCCGATCAGGTCACCGACGCGGACACCACGCATCGGCTACGGGTGGCGCTGGGTTCCCTTCCGGAGCCGCTGCACAGCGCGATCACGTTGGCATATCTGCAGGGACGGACCTACCGTGAAGTAGCGGCCGAGTTGGGCCTGCCGGAGGGCACGGCCAAGTCGCGGCTGCGCGAGGCGTTACGCCGATTGACGGTGACGATGGGCGACCACGTTGCCGGCCCGGAGGACCGATGAACCACGACCACGAGACGATCTCCCAGCTCATCGGGGCGTGGGCGGTGGACGCCTGCTCGCCGGAGGAGGCGTCGCTCGTACAGGCCCATCTGCCCGGCTGCACGATCTGCACCGGTGAGGCGCACACGCTCCGGGCCACAGCGACAGCGCTTCTCACGCCGGCTCCGGCGGGGCTGCGCGAGCGGTTGCACGCGGCGATGCCACTGCGGCGGCGGCCGGCTCCCCGGGCCCCGGGCTACGCGAAGCCGTACGCCGCCCAGGTTGCCGCCCTTGATCTTCTGCTCTCCGCTCTCGGTTCTGGAGAGTGGCAGCTGATCGCGGCATATGAGCGGATGACCGTTCGTGATCTGCTGGCCCACCTCATGGAGGTGGACGGGGTGGTCGCCGGGGCGCTCGGGCTGCCGGTCCGGACCACACCGTCGCTGGATTCGTGGCGGGAGCAGGCCGAAGCGGTGTGCCGTGCCCTGCCGCACGAGCCGGACAACGGGGTGACGGTGAAGCTGGGCCGGCGGATGACGGTGGCGGACGCGCTGCTGGCGCGGGCGTTCGAGACGTGGATCCACACCGAGGACATCGCCGGGGCGACGGGCAGCCCCACTGTCACGCCGCTGCCGTCGCACCTGCATCCGATGGCTGATCTGGCGGTTCGGATGCTGCCGGCGGTGACCGGCAGAGTGGTGACCGGCCGGTCGATCAGCCTGCACCTCACCGGGGAAGGCGGCGGGAGGTGGACTGTGCCTGTCTCGGCCGGTCCCGTCGTCTCGGAGTCCGATGCCGGGGTGACCGTCGACGTCGTCGAGTTCTGCCGGCTGGTGGGTGACCGGCGTGAGCCTTCGCTCCTCGATGTGGAGATCAGCGGGGATCCCGTGCTGGCGCGGGAGTGGCTGGCCGCGGTGCCGGCGCTCGCTCCGTACCCCTGATCCTCTGGCGCTCCACTAACCTGGACATGTAGTGTCCAGGTTATGAAGATGAGCGAGGGCGTCGAGTGGGCGCTACACACCTGCCTCAACCTGACCTGGTCACCCGATGACCAGGCGGTTCCGGCCGGGAAACTCGCCGCCTTCTACGAGCTGCCCCCCGCGTACCTCAACAAGCAGATGCAGGCACTGGCTCGCGCCGGCATCGTCACCTCGACGCCGGGGCCGCGCGGCGGCTTCCGGCTCGCCCGCGGCCCGGAGCGGATCACGCTGCTCGACGTGGTCGTCGCGATCGAGGGCGCGGAGGAGGCGTTCCGCTGCAACGAGCTGCTCAAGAAGGGTCCGGGCGCCGATCCGGGCGTGGACTACCGGCAGGCCTGCCGGATCTCGCAGGCGATGCGACGAGCCGACCTGGCCTGGCGTAAGGAACTCGCCGGCGTGACCCTCGCCGACATCAAAGCGTCGGTGGAAGAGCAGCACCCGGCCACGCCGGGCAACACCGCTCATCGATTCACGGCCCTGCGCTCGTGAGTTTTTCGGCACTTAATCCTGGACATTATTTGTCCAGATCTAGGGGGAAGCAATGAACCTCACCTCTGTCGTCCGCGGCCAGGTCTGGCTGCCCGGTGACGCCGGCTTCGACACCGCCCGGCGCCCGTGGAACCTCGCGATCGAACAACCGGTGGCAGCCGTCGTCGAAGCGGCTGATGCCGCCGATGTCGCCGCGCTCGTCCGGCACGCCGCGGCTTCCGGGCTCACCGTCACCACTCAGGCCAACGGGCATGGCGCGACCGGCCGTACCGAAGACACGATTTTGATCCGCACCCGCCGCCTGGACGAGCTCTCGATCGACGCCACCGCCCGCCTCGCACGGATCGGCGCCGGCGTCGCCTCCGGACGCCTCCAGGCGGCCGCCGCCCCACACGGCCTGACCGGGCTGCCCGGCAGTTCACCGGTCGTCAGCGTCACCGGAGTGGCGCTCGGCGGAGGGCTCAGCTGGTTCGGCCGCGCACACGGCTGGGTCGGCGACAGCGTCATCGCCTTCGACGTGGTGGATGCGTCCGGCACCCAGCGCCAGGTCACCGTGTCCTCCGACCCCGACCTGTTCTGGGCGCTGCGCGGCGGTGGTGGCGAGTTCGCCGTGGTCACCGCCCTCACGATGAAGCTCCACGCTGCTCCTTCGCTGTACGGCGGCCGCGTCCTCTGGGACCTGGCCGACGCGCCCGCCGTCGTCGACGCCTACCGGCGGATCGTCGCCACCGCCCCCAGCGAACTCACCGTCTGGCTGGATCTGCTGCACTTCCCCGGCGCCTCGCCCATGATCGCTATCGACGCCACCCACCTGGGCCCCGAAGCCACCGCCCGCGAGTTGCTGTCGCCGCTCGACTCGCTACCCACCCCGCTCTCCGACACCCGCCGTGTCATGACCGTCGACGAACTCGGCTCGATCACCGCGGAGCCGACAGACCCGAGCGCCGGCCTCTCCCACTGCGAACTACTGACCGCCTTCGACGACGAGGTCGCCGCCACCCTGCTCGCCGAGCCGATCGCGCCGCTGCTCAGCGTCCAGATTCGGCATCTCGGCGGTGCGTTCGCTCAGCCGTCCGACAGTCCGCATGGGCCGCTCACCGAGCCGTTCGCGCTGTATCTTTTCGGCCTTCCGACGGACCCGGCCGGAGTGCTGGCCAAGCAGGCGGCCTATGCGAAGGCGTTGCCGGTGAGCGGGCGGAAGCCGTTTACCTTCCTCAATGCGCAGGAGGCTGCCGGCGACGCCTTTGGGGCGGTGGCCATGGATCGGCTGCGTTCGCTGAAGAGGCAGCGGGATCCGCATTCGGTGCTGCGCGGCAACTTTCCCCTGAGTGACCTTCCCCTCCGCTGAATTGGTGGTTCGGCAGCGGGGCGGTGCTTGATCGCGGACGCTGGTTAACCGTGCGTCAACGCCTCTCCGCCGCCCTTGCCTGTCTACTGGGCGTCGCCCTCCTCCATCCGTCTGCCGCTGCCGCCGCCGCTGTCGCCGCCGCTGCCGCCGCCGCTGCCGCTGCCGCCGCGGCGCAGGTCGCGCACGTCGTCCGGCCCGGCGATACGCTGGCGACGATCGCGGCTCGGCATGACGTCACGCTTACTGACCTGCGCCGCTGGAACGGCCTGGCCCCCGGCTATCGGCCGCAGGTCGACGGGCTGCTCCGGCTGACCGCTCCGGCCGCGCCGCTGCCTGCCTGGCGGACCCGCACGGAGACCGTGACCGCAACCGAGGCCAATGGCAGTGCCACCAGGAAGTGTCCGGTCAAGGCAGCCGACCTCCGCCGGATCTGGGTCCGCTACATCGACTTCCAGGGCACCGCCCGCGAGGGCAACCTGATCATGCACCGCTCGCTGGCGGTGCCCGCACAGAGGGCGTTCGCGGCCCTCTACCGGTGGCGCTTCCCGGTCCTGGTGATGCAGCCGGCCTCGGTCAACATGCCCGGCCTCACCGACAAGAGCGTCCTGACCAGCGGGTACGAGTGCCGTTATGTGGCCGGCACGACGACGTGGTCACAGCATTCGTACGGCCGGGCTATCGACGTGAACCCCCGCCAGAACCCGATGATCCGCGGCACCTACCTGGACCCACCGAACAGCGCGACGTGGTTGGCCCGCAAGCACTACTGGCCCGGCATGATGCACGCAAAGGGTGCAGTGCGCGCCTTCACGGCGAACGGGTTCGCATGGGGCGGCCGCTGGTCAACCTTGAAGGACTACATGCATTTCAGTACGAACGACCGCTGACACCCTCCCGACGTGCACGTCTCCCAGCCCTGCCCGCCCCAACCCGGCTGGGCGGGAGAGGTGCTTCCGGCGGCGAAACACACCCCTGGGAGCCAGCCGAGCCAACCAGCTGGACGTCAGAGGGGCCTCCCGCGCCGCAACACACCCCTGGAAGCCAGCCGAGCCAACCAGCTGGACGTCAGAGGGGCCTCCGGCGCCGCGAGACACCCCTGGGAGCCAGCCGGGTGGCGGGGTCAGCCGCTGACGACGCGGTTGCGGCCGGACTCCTTGGCCCGGTAGAGGGCGTGATCAGCCCGCGCCAGCAACTCGTCCAGAGTGCTGTCGCCGGGTGAGAGCTTCGTCAGCCCCACACTGATCGTCACCGCCACCGGACCAGCAGCCGTCTGCACCGGCTCCGCCGACACCGCCTGCCGGATCCGCTCGGCAAGCTCAGCCGCGTGGCCCTCGTGATCGGGCAGGACCACCGCGAACTCCTCGCCGCCGTAACGGCCGAGCACGTCCGAGTGGCGCATCCGGCTGCGGATGCGGGCGGCCACCGTACGAATGACCTCATCACCCACGCCGTGACCGTACGTGTCGTTGATGGTCTTGAATTTGTCGATGTCGAGCATCGCCGCTGCCAGCTGGCGCCCGTTGCGGGAGGCCGCCTGCACCAGGGCGCCGGCGATGGCGTAGAAGTGGCGCCGGTTGTGCTGCCCGGTCAGCTCGTCGGTGGTCGCCAGTTCGCGGACGCGGCTGAACAGGCGGGCGTTCTCGTACGCCGTCATGCCCTGGGTGGCCAGCGCCGCCGCGACCTGGCGGCTGGTGTCGTCGAGGCTGGTGCCGCCGAGCAGGATCAGGCCGGCGCCCTCGTCGCGGGCGCGGAGCGGGACGGCGAGGACGGCCGGTGCACCGTTGAGCAGCCGTTCGCGGAGCGCTCCGGTTGCCGCCGGGTCGAGCAGGACCGGGGCTTCGACGAGGGAGAAGTCGTCCATGATCGCTGTGGACACGGCTCCGACCATTTCGGCGGGGGCGTCGCCGAGCACCTCGAGCACTTCGCCGTCGGGGCCGAGGAGGCAGCCGGCGTCGGCGCCGAGCTGGGTGTGGAGGGTGGTGGCGAGCCGCCGCAGCAGCTGTTCGGGTTCGAGGATGGTGGTGAGCTCGGCGAGGGTGGCCTGGAGCATCTCGGCGAGGGCCTGCTGCTGGCGGGCGGACTGTACGGCCGAGTGCAGCTGTGCGGCGCGGGCGGTCTCCAGGGACACGGCGACGTGGCTGGTCACCGCGGTGAGCACGGCGACGTCGTCGTCGGTGAAGATGCCGCGGGCGAGGCGGCTGTCGAGGTAGACGACGGCGACCAGGCGGCCCTTGAACTGCACCGGGGCGACGAGGATGCTGCGCAGGCCGTGCACCACGGCGCTGCGGGAGCCGAGGGCGGCGCCCTGTTCGGTGCCGGTGACGACGAGCGGTTCGCCGGTCTCGGCGACGCGCCGGACGAGGGTCGCGCCGTACTCGGTGGTGTCGGTGAGGTCGCCGTTCGCGTCCCGCCCGGCGTAGCGGACGGGCTCGCCGGCGTCGTCGAGCAGGAAGAACAGGGCGCGTTCGGCGCCGAGGATGCGCAGCATCTCGTCGAGTGCGACCTGGGCCAGCTGCTGCGGGTCGAGGATGGTGGCGGCGGCGGTGCCGACCTGCTGCAACGCGTCGAGGTGACGGTTACGGCCGGAGATGGGGCGGCGTTCCGCGACGGTACGCCGATGCGTGCCCGCGCCCTCGTCGACACCGAATTCGGTACGGGTCTGCCGGCGCCGCTGTTCCCAGCCGTGGAACACGGCGAGTCCCAGCGCGAACCGGGCCTGCCGGTCGGACTCGTTGGCCATGCCCATGGCCCGGAACGCGCGGGCCCGGATGCGGCACACCTCGTACTGGACGAACGGGGCGTCGAGCACGCGCAGCTGCCGTTCCGCCTCGTCGGCGGCTTTGATACAGCGCTTGTAGTCGCCGGCGACGTAGTACAGCGACGCCCGGGTGGTCTGGTGTACGGCCTTCAACAGCGGGGTGCCGCCGACCTTGCCGAGGGCGTGCACGGCTTTGCGGGCGGCTTCGAAGCGCTGCGGGCGTTCCTCGTCGGAGGCGTAGCGGAGCTGAATCAGCCGGGCGTGCGCCTGGTAGACGTAGATCCACTTGTGCTGCGGCATCAGGTCGGCGGTCCGCAGCCCAAGACCGTGGAACTCGTTGAGGACCCCTTCGAGCTGGCTGCCGACCTCGCCCTGTTCGAGCAGGAGACAGGCGGCGCCGGTGAGCATGTTGGCCCGCTGCACCGGGGTGCCGGTCCCTTCGGGGAACGTGGTGCGCAGCCGCTGGAGGGCCGCGGCCGCGTCACCGAAGCGGCTCTGACCGGCCGGGACCATCACGCTGAGCATGCCGAGCGAGGTGCCGAGGGCCTGTTCGGGCTGTTCCAGCCGCGCCATCGCCTTCTCGAACTCGCGCTCGCTCTCGCCGACGTAACCGCGCAACAGGAACCGCAGCCCGAGGGTGGCGTAGCCGGGGATCAGCTGGGCCGGCGAGTACCAGCGGACGTTGCGGGTGATCACCTTCTCCCAGGCGGTGCCGTCGTCGTAGCCGCCGAACAGCAGCGAGAGACCGCGCATCCAATCCACGTAGGCGGTCAGGGCGGGATCGCCGAGCCCCGCGGCGACCTCGGCCGCACGGTTCAGGCACCGCTCGGAGGTTCCGCGCAACTTGATGACCGCCGTCACGTAACCGATCAGCGAGTAGATGCGGACGTACTCCGGGCATGGCCCGAGCCGGTTCACCGCGTACAGCGCCCGCAGGCTGAGCGTCCCGGCTTCGCGCAGGCGCATTCCCACGCCTGCGGCGTAGCCACCGGCGTCCAGCACGGCGGTGAGTGCGGCGAGCGTTTCCCGCCGCCGGCCCGTTGCCGTTCCAAAACCGATTTTGGTACGGCGAACGAGCCCACCCGCCATCGCGATGAACAGCGTCGACAGCAGGACGAGCAGCCCCCGCCCCGGCAACGGCCGGCCCAGTTCGGCGAGCGCCGCGCGAGCCGCCTTCAGGGCGCTCTCGTCGTCCCACAGGGTGTGGTGCAGCTCGATCCGGGTGGTGAGCAGCTCGGTCCGGCGCAACCGGTCCGGTTCGCCGGCCAGCGCCCGGTCCAGCACCTCGTCGGCCTCGTCGAACCGCCACGCCCGCAGGTACGCCTGGGCGAGCAGATGCAGCATCTCGGTGCTCGGCGCGGGATCACCGGCCAGAGCCTCGGACAGATAGTCGATCGCCTCGGCGGGTGCCTGGTCCTGGAGCGCCCGGCGGCCCGCCGCGGCGGCACTGCGACGCCGGTCCGCAGCCGGGACGGCATCACCGGCGCGACGGTGGTGGCGCGCCACCGCGTACGCATGACCCTCGTCCCTGAGATCTTCCGGCAGCTGCTCGAGAGCCCCCGCCAGGGCCGCGTGGCACCGCCTCAGGTCCTGCTCACCGATCCGGTCCAGCAGCACGTCACGCAGTTGCGGGTGGACGAAGGCATACCAGCCGCCGGGCCGGGCCTCCAGCACGTGCCGGTCGACACCGGCGGCGAGCGCGGCCACGACCCGGTCGGGTTCGCCGATGGTGAGCAGCGGCTCGGGGCGGAACCGGGCGCCTGCCACGGCGGCCGTCGCGAGACAGTCGAGGTCCTGGCCGCTGAGCCCGTCGAGCCGGGTGGCGAGCAGGTCACGCAGGCCGGCGGTGGCCGGGAGCAGGTCGGCGCCGGCCGTGTCGAGGCGCCAGGTCCCCCAGAACGGGCTGAGCAGACCGGCGTCGAGCAGCCGCAACAGGTAGCTGACCACCGCGAGCGGCGTCCCGTCGGTACGCGTGGCGACGTGCCGGGAGAGGTCGGCGCCCACCGTCGCGCCGGGCAGCCGGGAGGTGATCAGGTCGGCGACCGCCGTGGCCGGCAGCGGACCGCAGGTCACCTCCAGCGACGGCGGGCCGCCCAGCTCCCCGGCCGGGTCGGCGGCTCCGTCCGGAGCGGTGAGCAGCACCAGGATCGGCAGGGCGGGCAGCTCGGGAACGAGTTTGCCGAGCAGTTGCCGGGTGCCGGAGTCGAGCTCGTGCGCGTCGTCGATGACCACGACCAGCCCGCCGGCCCGGGTGGCCAGCTCGCCGAGGAACGCCACACCCGCCGCCAGGACGTGCTCGTCACCGCCCGCGGCCGGAGTGCCGGCCGGCGCGGCCGACTCGGCGGGCATCGGGCCGAGGTCGCCGAAGAGCCGGCCGATCAGGCCGGGCCCGGCGACCGCCGAGGCCTCGGCGATCTGTTGGTCGACGACGGCACGCCGGGCCGGGGGCAGCCTGCGGACCTGGACGAGCCAGTTCTCGACCGCCTCGCGCGCGGCGGCCAGCGGTGACGCCCCGTCCGGGCGGCAGGTGGCCCAGAGCACCGGGACACCGTCGGCCGCGGCCTGCGTGGCGAGTTCGGCGGCCAGGCGCGTACGACCGGAGCCGGGGCCGCCGCGCACGACGGCCACACCACCCTGCCCGGCACGGACCCGTTCCCAGCGCCGGGCCAGCCGGCCGGCCTCGGCGTCGCGGCCGACGAGTGGCCAGGCGGCGACCGCGGGGTGCACGGCAGCCTCGCCGCCGGGGCAGTCGCGCAGGTCGGCGAGGAGCGCGGCGGCGTCCGGATAGCGGTCGTCGGGGTCCTTGGCGAGCAGCCGGTAGACCACCGCGGCCAGCGCGGTGTCGATCCCGGGGCGCAGTTGGGCCAGGTCGGGCACGGGTGCGGCCAGGTGCAGGCGGAGGAGCTCGCCCACGTCGTCGGCCTCGAACGGCAGGCGGCCGGTGAGACATTCGAAGAGCACCACACCGAGCGAGTACAGGTCGGAGCGCCCGTCGACCGGGCGCTTGAGCATGCCGGACTGCTCCGGAGGCGCGTACAGGAAGGTGCCGACCGCTTCCTCGGAGTTCTCCCGATCGTCGCGGCCCAGCTGGGCCAGACCGAAGTCGATCAGTTTGGCCTCACGCCCGCCGGAGACCATGATGTTGCCGGGCTTGATGTCGCGGTGCACGAGGCCGAGCCGGTGCGCCGCGGCCAGGCCGCGGGTGAGCTGGGCGGCCAGCTCGACCACCCGTTCCTGGCTCATCAGGCCACTCACGAGCAGGTCGGCGAGGGAACCGCCGGACAGATGCTCGAGCACCAGTGCAGGGGCGCCGTCGAACTCGCCCGCCGCGTGCACGCCGACGACACCCGGATCGTTGATGCAGGCCAGCAGCGCGGCCTCCCGGTGGAAGGCGGCGCGGACCTCCGGGTCCTGGGCCGCGTCGGCCAGGGGGCGTTTCACCGCATACCAGTCGTCGCCGCGCCTGGCCCGGTGCACCATCGTGAAAGCGCCGCGGCCGAGTTCCTCGACCACCTCGAGGTCGGTCAACTCCGCCGGCCGCGCGCGTCCTGTATCCGTCACCTACACACTCACTCCGCATCCGGCGTCGCTCTGCTGATCGGCTGAAAGCGTGCCGATCTGAACGAACTCGCTTCCGCGAACATCCGGTTCCACCGGAACATGGTCTCGATCCGAGGCTACGCGCCGGATCGACGATCGCGCGTCCCCCGAGCCTTCACCTAGAGCGACGCGGCCAGCTTCTTCAGCGCCTCGGCGGCGCCGGTGGTCAGCGGGTCGCCGTGTCCGGGCAGGATCGCCTTGACGTCGAGGCCGGCCAGCTTCTTCACCGAGGCCGCCGCCTGGGTCATGTCCGCCGTGTACTCCGGCGCCGCGCCTTCGAGGCCGTTCTGGTTGCGCAGCGCGTCGCCGGCCACCAGCACGCCGGTCGTGGGTTCGAAGATCGCCATGTGCCCCAGGGTGTGCCCCGGCGTGCCGACGATCCGCAGGCCGAAGACGTCGTCGCCGTCCTTCAGGCCGGCTATCGGCTTGTCGGCGGTGATGCCGGAGATGTCCGCCTCCCCGGCATACAGCTTCGCGCCGACGAGCGGGGCGATCCCGGCGAGGCCACCGGCGTGATCGTCGTGCTGGTGGGTGAGGATGACGTGCTTCACCGCCGACCAGCCGGTGCCGGCCGCCTTGAGCGCGGTCTCGATGGCGGTCTCCGACCCGGGCGTGCCGGTGTCGACGATCGCGACCTCGCCGCCGCGGATCAGCAGATAGGCGGAGACGAACGAGAGGTTCACCCGCTGCCAGTCGCCGACCACCCCGTTGCCGCCGCCGGCGGGTGCCGAGGCGGGCGGCGCGGCAGCCGAGGGTGCCGAGGTGGTGGGAGTGGTCGCGTCCGACGTGGAACAGCCGGTCACGGTATTGAGGACGGTCACGCCGAGAACACCGGAGCCGGCGGTGAAGAGCAGCCTGCGGTTCAGTCTGAAGTCACTCATGACCCCATCTTCCGCGATCTCACCCTCGCCAAGGTCGCAGACAGTGGTCGATCATCTTCATCTGACGATCCGGTTCGGCCAGTTCGGACCCCATGATGGCGTGCACCTGCTGGCCGACGGCGATGGACAGGAGCACGTCGATCACCTCCTCGATCGGGGTGGCCGGGATCAGCCGGCCGTCCCGCACCGCCTCGGTGAGATGCCGTCCGAGCAGGTCGTGCCAGTGCTCGTCGACGTCGGCACGGGTGGCAGCGATCTTGTCGTTGGCCGCGAGGCGGCCCCAGAAACCGACAACGACGTACGCCTCGTCGACGGTCTCCTTCACCAGCGGCAGGATCTCGCGCAGCATCGCGTACACCGCGTCCAGGCCGGACAGCTGGGCGGTGGCGGCCGCGATCCGCGCGTTCGTCCGCTCGGTGATCCGCTGATAGGCGCCGGCGGCCACCGCGTCGTAGCCGTCGAAGTAGTGCCAGAGCGCACCCGTACCCACACCAAGCTCGGCCGCGATGGCGCGGCTCGTCGCGGCGGGCAGCCCGTCCCGGGCCACGACTGTCAGATAGGCCTCGACGATCTCGTCGCGCCGCTGTTCGTGATCAACGATTTTCGGCACCCGTCATTACCCCCGGTCCCCTCCGAAAGTCCATACCTTCGGTCCCCGTCCGAATGCAGCAGTGAGGCTACTCGTCTCATTGAGTGAACGGTCGGACACCTGACAGTGGTCGCGACACCTGCGGGGCACCCGCGGAGGCCGGGTGCGGGCATGCTGAGGCCAGGGGGCGTGACTGACTGAGGCGGATCGATGACTATGACCTCCCCGCTGGATCCACGGGCTGACCTGCGACCACGTGGCAACGACGAGGAGACGGTGTCCGAGCGCGTGATCGATCTGATCACGACAATGACCGCGGCGGTGGTCCGGCAGGATCCGCCACGCGTGGTGTCCCGGCGGCCCGGCCCGCACGGCGCGGGCCCGGTGGACGTGCCGGCGGTCGACGAGGTGCTCGATCGGGTGCGGGAGCTGTGGTGGCAGCGCCTCGACCCGGAGGACCGGCTCGCCGTGCACGTGGCGGCCCTGCACCGCTCGCCGCGGCCGACACCGGTCTCCGAAGTGGTCGCCGCCTGCCGCCTGGCCGCCGCATGCGGTCGGCCCGTCCGGCTTCCCGAGTTCACCTCGATGACCCTCGGCTCGGTGAAACCCGGGCTGCGCGGCACCTGGTCCGCCGAGGTCGGCACCCGGCCGTACGGGATCGGGCACATCGGCGAGTACGGCAGCATCCGGGCCGCGAACGCCGCGGTCTGGGACACCATCGAGACCAACCGCGAAACCCTGCGCGACCGGATGCGGGCCGCGTCACCGCTGCTCGCCGGGGTGGCCGGCCGCGGCTGGGAGGAGCCGCAGGTGAGCGTCTGGGCGAGCGCCGAGCAGCGCGACGAGGACGACGCGGAACTGGTGACCATGCATCAGATCGCGCACCGGGCCCGGGTCGGTGTGTCCCTGGCGGACCGGTGGCGGGCCGAGCACGCCGCCTTTCCGGCACCCGAAACGGGTACGTCGCTCTGGTACTGGCCGCTCGTCGAGCGCTGGCTGGCCGACACCGGACGGCTGCCCGCCGACGGCCCGGCAGCGGACCGTCCCGACCTGCCCCGCGACTCCGGTTACTGAGCGGTGGTCAGGATCATCCAGCCGTGTGCCGGTACCGTGGCCGTGGCCGTGTCCGCGCCCTCCGCCGACGTCTCGGCCGCGCGCAGACCGGTCACGTCGATCGGGAAGGTGTAAGGCTGGTCGCCGACGTTGAGCAGCGTGACCAGGCGGGCGGACGGATCGTGCGGGTCGGTCGCGGTGAAGGCGGCGGCCTCGTTCGTCAGGTGCGCTGATGCGGTACGGGCGTGCGCGAGCCACGGATGCCGCCGCCGCAGGCCGATGAGGCGCTGGTGCAGGCGGTAGACGGGCCAGCCGTACGGAGCCAGGCCGGCGGGCACGGCCGGATACTCCGGGCGGACCGCGTCGTCGCCGCCGGCCCGGTCCTCCTTGACACCGCGGAAGGCCTGCTCGTCGCCGTAGTAGACGCTCGGCACACCGCCGGTGGTGAACAGCACGGCCAGGGCGTGACCGACGTGCCGCTCGTCGGTGAGGCGGCTGGCCAGCCGGGTCACGTCGTGGTTGCCGACGAAGGTGAGCGGTGTGCCGGCCGCGAGCAGCTCCTGATGCCGTTCGAGCGCCCACGACAGCTCGAAGAGGTTGCCGTCGTTGAGGCTGCTCCAGACCGCTTTCCACAGCTCGTACTGGGTGATCCCGTCGAGAGTGCTCTCCCGCAGATAACCCGCGTAGTCCCCGTGGATCACCTCACCGACGAACCATGCCTCGGGATGCTGTGGGCGGACACGTTCCAGCGCGGCACGCCAGAACTTCGGGGGTACGGCGTAAGCAGCGTCCAGCCGCCACCCGTCGGCGCCCCGGTCCAGCCAGTGGTTCATCACCCGGACCACGTGGTCGAGGACGGCCGGCTCGTCGTGGTTGAGGGCGAGCAGGCTGCCGTGCCCCTCGAAGACCGCGAAGTCGTCGGGTCCCGTCCCCGTACGCCGCAACCAGCTCTCCCGATCGGGCACCGGAAAGCCCTTGCCGACGTGGTTGAAGACACCGTCGAGCAGCACGCGCAGACCACGGTCGTGTGCGGCGGTGATCAGCTTGTCGAAGTCGGCGTCGTCACCGAGCCGCGGGTCGATCCGGAAGTAGTCGACAGTGTCGTAGCCGTGCGACTCAGCGGCGAAGATCGGCCCGAGCTGCAGCCCGTTGGCACCCAGCTCGATCGCGTAGTCCAGCCAGTCGGTCAGCCGGGGCAGCCGGTGCGCGGGGCCGGCGTGCAGTGCGCCGGTGAAGCCGAGCGGATAGACGTGCCACCAGATGGCGTGATCGGTCCAGGAGGGCATCACCCCAGGCTAGCCCCCGCCCACCGATCCCCTCACGCCCGCCGAGGCAGCGCCGCCGAAGCAGCACTCACAGCCAGCCGGGTCTCGCCGGTCATGGCCGGGTGGATCATGCGGCGTGGGGGTCAGCAGTGTGAACAGTGCGCCGGGCACGGCGTCTCCGCGGCCGCGGTGGAGAGCGAAACACCCCTGAGCGCCAGCCGACCCACCCAGCTGGCCGCGAGCGGGGCCTCCCCGCCCGAAACACACCCCTGAACGCCAGCCGACCCACCCAGCTGGCCGCCAGCGGGGCCCCCGCGCCCGAAACACACCCCTGAACGCCAGCCACCCCACCCAGCTGGCCGCCAGCGGGGCCCCCGCGCCCGAAACACACCCCTGAACGCCAGCCGACCCGCCCAGCTGGCCGTCAGCGGGGCCTCCCCGCCCGAAACACACCCCTGAACGCCAGCCGACCCGCCCAGCTGGCCGTCAGCGGGGCCTCCGCGCCCGAAAGGCACCGCTGAGAGCCAGCTGGGTGTCACGGGTTGGGGAAGGTGGTTCGGTAGACCTGGTCGGCGATCTGGCGGGTCTGCTCGTCGAAGAGGACGAGGCGGATCAGGTCCACGGTGGTGGGCTCGGCGTGCAGGGCCGTCAGCGCCTGGAGGACGGCGTCGTCTTTCGGCCAGCGGTACACGCCGGAGGAGATCAGGGGGAACGCCACCGACCGGGCGCCCAGGCCGGCCGCGAGTGTCAGGGACGTCGTGTAGCAGCTGCGCAGGAGCGGGCCGCGGTCGACGTCGGGGCTGAAGACCGGGCCGACGGTGTGGATGACCCAGCGGGCGGGCAGCCGCCCGGCGGTGGTGACCACGGCCTGCCCGACGGCGAGACCGCGCCCGTACTGGCTGGCTCGCAGAGCGCGGCACTCCTCCAGGATGGCCGGGCCACCCCGGCGGTGGATCGCCCCGTCGACGCCGCCACCTCCCAGCAGTGAGGAGTTGGCCGCGTTGACGACGGCGTCCACCCGCTCGGCGGTGATGTCTCCGGTGACCAGCTCGATGCGCACGACCCATCCTCTCCCGCGTCAGACACCCCAGCTTCTTGGATGTCAAGCTGCGGCGGGTTGTGTGCGGTGTGACCAGGCGGTCGTTTCGTTGTAGGA
>NZ_JBHTDO010000045.1:0-88541 GCF_042666575.1 Actinoplanes sp. GCM10030250
GGCCGGCTGGCGCCCAGGGGTGCCTCGCGGCCCGAAAAACACCACCCACGCCCAGCCGAGCGGGCCGGCTGGCGCCCAGGGGTGCCTCGCGGCCCGAAAAACACCACCCACGCCCAGCCGAGCGGGCCGGCTGGCGCCCTGGGGTGCCTCGCGGCCCGAAAAGCACCGCTCACGCCCAGCCGAGCGGGCCGGCTGGCGCTCGGGGGTGCCTCGCGGCCCGAAAGGCGGGTCCGGCTTCAGGTGGAGGAGATGTCGGTGAAGCGGGGAGCGCCGGGCTCGAGGTCGACGCGAGTGGCGCGGGCGGCGAAGCTGATCGCGTGGTACCACCCGCACAGCAGCGTCGCGTCGAGCAGCTGTCGCTCGTCGAACAGCTCCCGCGCTGATCGCCACAGTTCGTCGTCGAGGTCCGACGAGTCGTGCAGGGCGTCCACCATCCGGATCAGTGCGGCCTCCCGGCCGGCCGTCCAGCAGGGGTCGTCGGGGAAGCCGTGGGTCAGTGAGGTGATCTCGTCGTGACTGAGGCCGGCGCGGCCGGCGAAGGTCATGACGTGTACGCCCCACTCGTATTCGCAGCGGCAGCGCGCGCAGGTGCGCAGGATGACGATCTCCCGCTCGCGCAGTGTCAGGGACAGTTGGCGGCCGAGTTCGTACCTGCCCCAGTGGCTCATCGCGACGGTCATCGGCAGGTTCTTGGCGAACGTCCGGAACAGGCCGATGGGCGGCACGCCGGGCGGCATCATCGTGGTGAGTTGTGCTTCCACGTCCGGTGTGAACGGCGGTTCGAGCGCTGGGATGCGAGCCATGGTCACCTCTTCGCTGCTTCTGATTTAGAAGCACGGTAGCGACTCGGTCCGCGCCGCGCCAGGGGCGGCGATGTGCAGTGTCAGGGGACGCTGGGCCGCGCCAGGGATGGGGATGTCAGGCGTTGTCGTCGCCGGTCAGGGCTGCGGACCACCGGTCGGACCAGCGCATGAGCGGGCGCAAGGCCTGGTAGGCACCGTGACCGAGGTCGGTGAGGGTGTAGGCGGTGTCCGGCTGTTGCGCGACGAGGCGGGCGTCGAGCAGTTCGGTCAGCCGTTGCCGCAGGACGCTGGAGGACATGTTGTCGCAGCGCTGCTGCAGCGCACGGAAGCCGACCGGCCCGTGCCGCAGCTCCCAGACGATGCGCAGGTTCCAGCGGCGGCCGAACAGGTCGAGGGCGGCCATGACGGGCCGTCCCGTCGCCGATCCGCGGACCGGCTGTCCCGGCCGGGGCACCGTCATCGCCCGCCCCACCCCTCCCGATGCCGCGATCGCTGACACCGTACCGTCCGGTTTGATGATTCTATTTTCAAAGCGGCTGCGCGGATCGTCCGCCAGGCTTGATCACCACAGCGTCACGTGGGCTGAAATGCGAAACGGTACAGGCCCGACGATCCGCCCGCGATGATCGATCTGCCGTCCGGAGCCCAGGCGCAGCTGGTGATGCTGCCGTTGACACGCATCATCGCTACGACCCGGCGTTCACCGCTGTCCCAGATCCGTAGGCTCTGGTCGTCGCCGCCGGAGACGAAGTGACGGTCGTCGGGCGCGACCGCCAACGAGCGCACGGCACCCCGGTGACCGGTGAGCACGTTGTGGCGGCCAGCGCCGCTGAGTTTCCAGATCCGCACCGTCGCGTCGTCACCGCCGGTGACGAACCAGCCGTGGCCCGATGCGGCAACGCAGCGGACGGCGCCAGCGTGCCCGGGCCACGTCGGGGCCGCCTCGCCGGACAGAGGCGGCGACGTCCGGACGAAGTCCGGTAAAGCCGACGGAGACGCCTGCACACCGACGGCTCCGGTGCCTCGGCCGACGAGGAAGGTGGTGTGGCCTGGAACAGAAGCCATCGCAGTGACCGTTTGGCGCGGCGCATGTGCCAGAGTTGTCCAAACGGGCCCGCCGTCCTCCGGAGCGTGGACGGTCTGCTCCCCGTCGGCCCAGCCGCACACGATCCACCCATCGCCCGTGGTCGTGACGGCCGTGATGCCGGATCCCAGCTGGGCCGACCACCTGGATTCGTCAAACTGCCATCGGCGGTTGCCAGACGGAATGTCGTACCGGGCGAGCAGGCGTCTTTCGGCTACGACGACCCACGTGCCGTCCGGGCCGAACGCCACGGTATCGGCGCCGCCCGTCACATGCGCCGGCGCCGCTGTACCGGCCGAGAGGTTCCAGAGCCACGTCGTGCGAGCGCCGGCGGACAGTAGCCATTGGCCGGCCGGATGTACGGCCAGCGCGTTGACTCCCTCCTCATTCTCCGCGGCCTCCTGATGTGCCAAGCGGGCGGAATCCCAGAGGTGTACGGCACCGTCCTCCTCGCCGGTTGCGATCCAGGAACCGTCGGGGGCCATGACAGTCGTGACGACCTGCCGTCTGCCCCGGACCTTCGCTGGAGGGGACTGATCCTCGGCGGCGTTCTCGTGGGCCGGATCCCAGACGCGCCGGCGTCGATCGAGGTGCTCGACCAGGATCCGTCCGTCGGATCTGAAGAACAGCCCGGTCACGTCAGTTCCCGGGGGTATGACGGGCTGCGGCCGACGCTGCAGGCCCGGTTCCCACTTGCCTTCGGCCGTCCAGTCGATGAGGGCTGACGTGCGAAGCTCGGCCTGCTTGCGTCGGGTGGCCACGTCCCAGATCTCGACGCTACCGTCCACCCGGCCGGCGGCGATCCGGCGACCGGTGGGCGCGACGGCGACGGCCCGGACATCGCGTACCCCCTCGAAATAGCTGACAGCCCATTCGAGGCGGCCCCGCAGGCGGGCGGTCCGGCGTCGTGTGTCCATTGACCAGATACTGAGCTCGTCCCCGGCGCCGGCTATCAGGAACGTGCCGTCCCGGGCTACGTCGAGCGCTTGCACGCTGCCGCGATGCCGGCGCAGTGCCGCCCGCCGCTGCCCGGTGTGCAGATCCCAGACGATTACGGTCCGGTCGTCACCCCCGGAGGCGAGAAGACCATTGCCGGGAAGAGCCCTCAATGCGCGTACGGTGCCGGCGTGGCCGGTCAGCTCGAGGCGCAGGTCGCCCGTAGTGGTGTCCCAGACGCGCACCGCCCGGTCGGTCCCGCCCGAGATCAGCAATTTCCCGTCCGAGGTCAGGGCCAGCGCCGTCACCGGCCCGCTGTGCCCCATCAGGCTTCGGCGCAGCTCCGCCTCAGGCAGATCGGGCAGCGGCCACGCGTTGGCCAGCCGGGCGCCGGTTCGCTCGGCATCGAGCCGGGCAACCTGTGGGCCCCAGTCCAGGGTGTGCTGCACCCGGCTGTGCAGGATGTCCCGCTGGGCCTCCTTCGGAGTGGTCACACCGACCAGGTGGGCGACCTGCGCGAAGACCGCCCGCAGACGGTTCGCGCGGGCGGAGCCGACCTGTGCCAGGTCGACGTCGGGCGCCGCGATGCCGAAGCTGGCGAGCCTGAATTCCACCCAGCGCAGGTCGCCGGCGAGTTCTTCAGCATGATCCAGCCGTCCTGCCCTGACCAGGTGCTCCACCAGATGCTCGGCCACATAACGGTCTCCGTCCGGCAGCAGCCACCAGGGCGTGCCAGTGTCATGCGCCGGAAGACGCGCAGCGATGTCGTCGAGCAGGTCACCGTGCAGCGTGGCTTCTCGGCCGGAGCCGAGACGCTCCCGGAGGTAGTCGCGGATGACGTCGTGCAGGCTGATCAGCGTGTCTTCGCCTTGGCGATGCAGGACCAGCAGGGCAAGGTCGCGAAGCGTGGCCACCAGCCGGCGGGTGGCGAACTGGTCCAGGCCGGCAGTGACGTGCCAGAGCCGGTACACCAGATCGACAGGGATCAGCTCGTCCTCGACGAAGATGCCGAGCTCGTCGAGCCGGTGTCGCTCATCCTCGGTGAGTAGATCACTGCTGGCGCGGATGGTGGCGCGAACCGCCTTCTGGCGTTGCTCGGGATTGTCGAGGTCGATCTCCCGGGCGACGTCGTGCATGTCGTCCACCACCTGTCCGCCCCCACGGTGCAGGCGGGCGGCGACCTCGGCGCTCACCTCCTCGATGCGCGCGCCCGTCATCACCTGCTTGGCCAGCAACATGTTCACCAGCCGCAGGAGCAGAGGCCACCGGCCGGTATCACGGATCAAACCCTCGGCGACCGAGTCCGGCAGCGTGGGCAGGCCCCACTCCAACAGGGTCTTTGCCTGTTCCGCCGAGACACGGTCGACCTCCACCGGAATGCTGTCCGCGCCGAGGAGCGACGGGATGCGGGTGGTGACCAGCCGTGCACACCGGCGACCGCCGGTGACGAACGGGGTCAGCTGCGAGGTGAACCAGACGTCGTCGAGGATCAGCAGGCGGCGAGGTTTTTCGTCGAGCAACGAGCCGAGGTAGGCGCCTGCCTGACGGGCGTCGGTGAAGACCTGTGCCCGGTCCGGCGCCATCAGCTTCATCAGGTCGTTGATGCGGGCGGCGATCGCCGCGTCGCTGACGAGATCCCGGCCCAGGGTTACCCAGTAGACCCGGTGGCCGAAGCGGCGCCGGATCCGCGGATCGGATCGAATGATCTTGGCGATGGTGGTCTTGCCGAAACCGCCGGCGCCCTGCAGCGCGGTGGTGATTCCTACCGTCGAATCGTCCCTGCGCCAGAGGGCAGCGACGACCTTGTCGACCTCCTGCGGGCGGTCGAGGACCCATGACTCGGGATGCTCGATCGGGAGCACGACTTCGGCGCCTTGGCGCTCCGCGCGGTGCTGCACCCACCACACCGCGAGGGAGGCCACGAAACCGGCGAGGACCGCGCCGCCCGTCCAGGCGAACGGGTCGTTCCGAACCCGTTCCAGGCCCCATGGCCACGGCGTCGTCATGTCGGTTGCGGCGTTGGTAGCGATCGCTGCCAGCGCCGCCGTGACGGCGGTCAGAAAGGTCAGCAGGACAAGCGAGACAAGATGTACGCGTGCCCGGCGACGCATTCAACCTCCCATGGTCCTCGTGTCCAAGATGCCTGGTTGAACCAGCCGAGACATCGGACATTCGGACACGGTGCCGTCCTCTCCGGCACGTCGTGCCGGTCGGCCACTTGCCGGGGAGGGCCTTGACCCTTCGCTGGTATCCCTGGTCAGCGGTGTGCCGGGAAGGTGGCCAGCGTTTCGAGGACGCTGCCCAGGTGGGCGCGCATCGCCGCCTCCGCCTTCTCCGGGTCGCGGGCGCAGATGGCGTCGATGACGGCGAGGTGCTCGGGCAGGGAGACGTTCGGGCGGCCGGGGACGAGGGCGAGCCGGAACTGGTGGCGAACCATCTGGGCGTGCAGCTGGTCGATGATCTTCGTGGCGGTGTCGTGCCGGGCGGCCGCGCGCACCGTGCCGTGCAGCTCGGTGTTGAGTTCCGAGTAGCGCATCATGTCGGCGTTCGCCACCGCCCGGGTCATCTGCGCGCCGATCTCCCGGAGGCGTTCGATCTCCTCGCCGGTGGCCCGTTCGGCGGCCCGGCCGGCGACGATGCCCTCGACCGCCCGCCGGATCTCGGTGATCTCGATGGCCTCCTCGACGGTGACCTCGCGCACCCGGGCGCCCCGGTTCGGTTGCAGCTCCACCAGGCCCTCGTTGGAGAGCCGGGTGAGCGCGTTGCGCAGCAGGAACCGGCTCGTCGCGTAGCGCTCGGTCAGGTCCGCCTCGATCAGCCGCTGCCGTGGGGCGTACTCGCCGCGCAGGATGGCGGCACGCAGCTCGGTCAGCAGATCGCTCATCGTGCCGGCACTCCCCGTCATGATCGTCCCCCGCCCCGGCCGGAGGAAGGACACTCATGCTACCGATATTGTCAACAATTGTGGAGACAGTTTTGCCCACGATCTTGATCGCGACGACACGTAGCTGACAAAGTTGTCGGCACCCGGCTCGCTGACCACCCCGCATCGGAGCTGACCAGATGGCCTCTCACTACGTCGTCCGCCATGTCGACCGCGCCGCGCCGGAAACCGTCGCCGCTCTGCGGGCCGCCGGCGTCGCCACCGCCCACGAGGCGGCCGGTCGCATCGGACTGCTCGGCCCCGCGGTCCGGGCCCGGCAGAGCGGTGTCACGATCGCCGGCTCCGCGATCACCGTCTCCTGCCACCCGGGCGACAACCTGATGATCCACGCGGCCGTGGAGGTGTGCCGGCCCGGCGACATCCTGGTCGTCACCACCACCTCGCCGTCGACCGACGGCATGTTCGGTGACCTGCTGGCCACCTCGCTGCGGGCCCGCGGGGTGCTCGGGCTGGTCATCGACGCGGGCGTACGCGACATCGCCACGCTGCGCGAGATGGGCTTCCCGGTCTGGTCCCGGGCGATCCACGCCCAGGGCACGGTGAAGGCCAGCCCCGGCTCGGTGAACGTCCCGGTGGTCGCCGACGGCCAGATCGTGCGGCCCGGCGACATCGTCGTCGCCGACGACGACGGGGTGCTGGCACTGCCCGCCACGCGCGGGGCCGAGGTCGCCGCCGCCGCGGACAGGCGCCTGGCCGCCGAGGCGCACAAGCGCGAACAGCTGGCCTCGGGCACGCTCGGCGTCGACCTCTACGACCTTCGCCCGCTGCTGGCCGAGCTGGGCGTGCGGTACGTCGACCGGCTCCCCTCATGACCACCGGCGGCATCCCCTGCATGCTGATGCGCGGCGGCAGCTCGAAGGGCGCCTACTTCCTCGCCACCGACCTGCCCGCGGACCCGCACGAACGCGACGACCTGCTGCTGCGCATCATGGGCTCACCGGACGAGCGGCAGATCGACGGCATCGGCGGCGGCCATCCCTTGACCAGCAAGGTCGCCGTCGTCAGCCGGTCGGCCGACGCTCAGGCCGACGTCGACTACCTCTTCCTGCAGGTGATCCCGGACCGGGCGGTGATCACCGACGCGCAGACCTGCGGCAACCTGCTCGCCGGGGTGGGCCCGTTCGCCGTCGAGCGCGGGCTGGTGCCCGCGGGCGGCGACATCACCGCGGTACGCGTCCGCATCCTGAACCCGGCGGTGAACTACGCCGAGGCCCGGGTCCGGACACCCGGCGGCCGGGTCAGCTACGACGGCGACACCGTGATGGCCGGCACCCCGTTCCCGGCCGCACCGGTCACCCTGCGATTCCCCGGCGCCGCAACGAGCATCTTCCCCACCGGGCGACTGGCCGACAGGCTCGCCGGCCTCGACGTCACCTGCGCCCACGCCGGCATGCCGGTCGTGCTGGTGAGGGCGGCCGATCTCGGCCTGGACGGCGCCGAGCCGCCGGAGGACCTGGAGAACAACGCCGGGCTGCGCGCCACGATCGAGGCGCTCCGGCTCGAGGCCGGGCCGGTGATGGGCCTCGGCGACGTCCGCGACACCACCGTCCCGAAGATCACCATCGTGTCGCCGCCCCGCCACGACGGCACGGTGACCACCCGGACGTTCATCCCGCACCGGGTGCACGCCGCGATCGGCGTCCTGGGCGCGGTCTCCGTCGCCGCCGCCGTCCGCACCGCCGGCACCGTCGCGCACATCCCGGCCGGGTCCCTGGTGCGCATCGAACACCCCACCGGCACCTTCGACGTGGACGTCACGCTCGACGGCACCGGCCCGGACACCCGGCTGCACACCAGCTCGGTGGTCCGCACCGCCCGCAAACTGTCCGACGGCCTCGTGTGGCCGCGCACGGGAAAGGCATCCGCATGACGACCGCACCCGAGCCCCGCCTGACCCACGATCCCGATCGCCGGCGGGAGATCGCCCACATCGGCCCGATCGAGCTGTACACCCCGGTGCTGGAGCAGTCCCGGGACTTCTTCGTGCGGGTGATGGGCCTGCGGGAGGTGCACCGCGACGAGCAGTCGAGCTACCTGCACACCTGGGACGACTACCAGTCGTGGACGGTCCGGCTGGTGCGGCGTGAGCAGGCCGGCATCGGGCGTACCTATCTGCGGGCCGCCAGTCCGCAGGCACGCGACCGGCTGATCGCGACGATCGAGGCCACCGGCCTGGGCCTCGGGCGGGCCGGTGACGTGCGCGGCCTCGGTGAGGTCTACCTCTTCACCGACCCGGACGGCCACGAGATGGGCCTCTACTGGGACGCCGAGTGGTATCAGCCGGACGAGCAGGACCGGCCGGCGCTGAAGAACCAGGCCGCCGCCTACCCGGGCCGGGGTGCGAACCTGCGCCGCCTCGACCACGTCAACTACCTCACCGCCGACGTGCCGGCGACCGCCGATTTCCTGCGGGACATCCTGGGCGCCCGGTGCACCGAGCAGATCGTCAAGGACGACCACGTCACGCCGGCGGCGATCTGGTACTCGGTGGGCAACAAGTCCTACGACCTGGTCCACACCGAGGACTGGACCGGCAGCCGCGGCCGCTTGCACCATGTCGCCTTCGCGACCGACACCCGCGAGGAGATCTTGCGGGCTGCCGACGTCTGCCTCGAGGCCGGCGTGCACATCGAGACCGGGCCGCACAAACATGCCATTCAACAAACCTTTTTCCTGTACGTGTGGGAGCCCGGCGGCAATCGGATAGAGATCTGCAACGCCGGTGCCCGCCTGATCCTGGCTCCCGACTGGAAGACCGTCAGCTGGGTCAAGGAGGAGCGGGCCAAGGGCCAGGCGTGGGGCTTGAAGACGATCGACACCTTCCACACCCACGGCACCCCGGTGCTGCCGGTGACCGAATGAGCGAGGTTGCCGCATTGAGCGCTTCTCGCGTACGCATCGCCGTGCTCGGATTCGGCGAAGCCGGTGGTTTGATCTCTCGTGATTTGGTGGCCGCCGGGCGCCGCGCCGACGAGATGACGGCCGCCGCCGAGCAGGTGGCGTCGCTGGGCGTCGCGCCGCGCGTCTCGGCCGCCGCCCGTGACCTGCTCATCGAGATCCGAGACCGGAGAACCCTGCATGATCATCGACTGTCACGGTCACTACACGACCGCGCCGGGCGCGCACACCGCGTGGCGGGAGGCGCAGCAGGCGGCTTTTCGCGACGGGCGGGCGGCGCCGGCGTACCCGCGGATCTCCGACGACGAGATCCGGGAGTCGATCGAGGGCAGCCAGCTGCGCCTGATGCGCGAACGGGGCATCGACCTGACCATCTTCTCGCCGCGCGCCTCCGCCATGGGCCACCACTTCGGTGACGAGCAGGTCAGCGCCGCTTGGACGCGGGCCTGCAACGACCTCGTCGCCCGGGTCGTGCGCCTCTTCCCGGACAGCTTCGCCGGGGTCTGCCAGCTTCCGCAGTCGGCCGGAGTGCCGATCGGGAACTCGATCGCCGAACTGCGCCGCTGCGTCGAGGAGCTGGGTTTCGTCGGCTGCAACCTGAACCCGGACCCCAGCGGCGGGAACTGGACCTCCCCGCCGCTGACCGACCCGAGCTGGTACCCGCTCTACCAGGCCATGGTCGAACTGGACGTACCCGCGATGGTGCACGTCTCCGCGGTGACCAACCCGAACTTCCACGCCACCGGCTCGCACTACCTCAACGCCGACACCACGGCCTTCATGCAGTTCCTGCAGTCCGGCCTGTTCCAGGAGTTCCCCGGGCTGCGCTTCGTGATCCCGCACGGCGGCGGGGCGGTGCCGTTCCACTGGGGCCGGTTCCGCGGGCTGGCCGACATGCTCGGCAGGCCGCCGCTGCACGAGTCGGTGCTGCGCAACGTCTTCTTCGACACCTGCGTCTACCACCAGCCCGGCATCAACCTGCTGTTCGAGGTGATCGGCGTGGACAACCTTCTGTTCGGCTCGGAGATGGTCGGCGCGGTACGCGGGATCGATCCGCTGACCGGCGAGTACTTCGACCACACCCGCCGCTACGTCGACAACCTGCGGCTCTCCCCCGCCGACCGGCAGAAGGTGTACGAGGACAACGCGCGCCGGGTCTATCCCCGGCTGATCACCCATCCCGGCTGATCAGCAGCATGACTGCGCCGGAATCAGATCCGGCCGAGATCGACCTCGACGAAGAAGGGCGCGGCGAGCTTCACGACGCCGGTGAAGATCTCGCTGTCGCGGTAGCGGCCGGTCGCCGGGTCAAGAATGTACGTGTAAACGAGAGGTGCACCGGTGGCGGCCTGCTCAACCCGCCAATAGAACTGAATACCGGCTTTCGCATACTGATCGGCCTTGACGATCCGGTCGGTCGTCTCCGACCCGGGCGAGACCACCTCGACCACAAGAAGCACATGCTCGGGTCGTGTCCAGCGGGCAATCGCTGTGCGGTTGACCGTACGCAATCCCAGCATTTCGCTCGTCGATTCTGACTCGGATGGAGCAAGTGCTCAGGGCCCCGTGTGAGACGTCCGCCAGTCGCTTGACGTAACGCTGCCGAGGGCAGGATCGCGCGGTCGAGGGTGACAAAACATTGATGATCTACAATGATGGGAGCGCTCCCGCGAGTGCCCATCCACACGCGGCCGGCTCTCTCACGCTCGATCAACCCCTGATCTGAGCCCGAGCTCGGCCGGTAACAGCCCCTGAGAGGGAAGATCTATGAGTTCGAGAGTTAGGAGGGCCGGGCTCGCGTTCCTTGCCGCCACCCTGGCCTTCACCGGAGCCGTGTACGGCGTGACGAGATCGGCATCGGCCGACGTCGTCGCCCAGCTGAACGGTCCTCAACTGGTCGCCGACATGGGTGCCGGCTGGAATCTGGGCAACACGCTCGAGGCCAGCAACGACGGCACCCCCAGCGAGACGGCCTGGGGAAACCCCACAGTGACGCAGGCCTTCATCGACCGGGTACGGGCCTCGGGCTTCAAGACGATCCGGATCCCGGTCGCCTACCTGAACCACATCGGGGCCGGCCCCGACTACACCGTCAACACGGCGTGGCTGACCAGGATCAAGGAGGTCGTCGACTACGCACACAGCCGCGGCCTATACGTGCTGATCAACATGCACGGCGACGGCTACAAATCCGTCACCGGTTCCTGGCTGATCTGTGACGCCGCCGACCAGACCACGATCCGGGCGAAGTACCAGAAGGTCTGGCAGCAGGTGGCCACGAAGTTCCAGGGCTACAACGACCACCTGATCTTCGAGTCGATGAACGAGAACTTCGACGGCCAGTACGGCAACCCGACCCAGCCGTGTTACTCGAACATCAACGCCTACAACCAGATCTTCGTTGACACCGTACGCCGCACCGGCGGCACCAACGCCGCCCGCTGGCTGCTGGTGCCCGGCTGGAACACCAACATCGACCACACCGTGGGCAGCGGGTTCGTGATCCCGACGGACCAGTACCGATCGTCCACCATCCCCGCCGCCGAGCAGCGGCTGATGATCTCGGTGCACTACTACGACCCGTGGGACTTCGCCGGTCAGGAGGACGGCACCATCACGCAGTGGGGCGCCGGCGCGACCAACCCGGCGAAGAAGTCGGTCTGGGGCCAGGAGGACTTCCTGGACGGGCAGATGAAGAAGATGCGCGACACCTTCGTCACGCGCGGATACCCGTTCTTCGTCGGTGAGTACGGCTCGGTCGACAAGACGACGTACGACTCCACGAACAACCGGTACCGGGCGGACTTCGCGCGCGCCGTGGTCTCCACCGCCAAGAAGTACGGAGGGGCCACCGCCTACTGGGACAACGGCTGGAACGGGCAGCACGGTCTCGGCCTGTTCAACCGCAGCTCGGCCACGGTGACCCAGCAGGGCATCATCGACGCGATCATGAGCGGCGTCGGCAGCCAGCCGAGCTCCTCGCCCAGCACGTCGCCGAGCACGTCGCCCAGTTCCTCGCCGAGCGCCTCGCCGAGCGCCTCGCCCAGCACGTCACCGAGCGCCTCGCCCAGCACCAACCCCGGCGGCGGCACCTGCCGGGTCAGCAGCACGGTCAGCGCGTGGAACACCGGCCTGACCAACAGCATCACCATCACCAACACCGGCACCACCGCCGTCAACGGCTGGACCCTGGCCTTCACCCTCGCCGCCGGGCAGAGCATCGTCGGCGGCTGGAGCGCCAGCTACTCGCCGAGCAGCGGCACGGTGAGCGCGACCAACGCCAGCTACAACGGCACCCTGGCGCCGGGAGGCTCGACCACCATCGGCTACCAGGCCAACCACACCGGCAACTCCGCCGCCCCGACCGGGTTCAAGCTCAACGGCACCGCCTGCAACTGACCCACCACGACGGGCCGGGCCGCTTCGGCGGCCCGGCACCGCGTCCGGCCGCTACCGGGCCGGGCGCCTAGCATGGCCTCGATGACTACTCCTGGAGAACAAACCGCAGACGTCCGGGCCTGGGCGGATGACGCCTGGCGCGTGCTGTCCGACGTGCCGGTCAGCCTCGACACCGCCGGCAAGAGGCTCAGCCGTGGCAGCGGTGTCTACGCGTGGTGGGCTCCGCCTACGGTCTTTCCCGACCTGCCCGGAACGCCGAACGAGCACTCCCCCTCGCTGCGGCTGCTGTACCTCGGCCGGGCGACCAGCCTGCGGGGCCGGATCCTGCGCAACCATCTGAGGCGTTCGGGCAGCTCGACGCTGCGCCGTACGCTGGCCGGGCTTCTCGTGTCCGAGGGCTACCGGACGACCTGGACCGATCGAGTCGTCCTGACCCCGGAGGACGAGGCGCGACTGACCAGGTGGATGTCCGCGCACCTGAGCCTGACCTGGGCGGAGGACCCGGACCCGGACCTGGTCGAGGCTGAACTCGTCCGGCGCCTGCACCCGCCGCTGAACGTCAGTGGCGTTGATCCCGCCCACGTCCAGGCGGCCGTGGTCGCCGCCAAGGAGGCGTACAACGCCTCCGCCGCTCCCCCATCGGCGCCGGTGAGCAACCGCCCGGAAGCGTGAGCCACCTGATCGAGGGGTAACCGCGGGCCCGCATCATGGCTACCGTCGGTAGTCGTGCGCACAAAGACGGGACTGATCTCGGCAGCGGTGGTGGTCGTCCTGCTGGCGGGGGCCTTCGCCGTCTGGCAGGTGGTGCGCTCCGGCGACACCGTACGGGTGAAAGCCGCAACCGGCGGAACGGTACGTGGCGTCGACGGGGTGACGGTCCGGTTCACGCCGAACGCCCTGAGCGCCGACACCGACGTACGCATCAAGCATGTTGATGTCGCTCCACCGGAAGGCACCGAGTGGGACGGCCGGCCCGTCGACATCACGCTGACCGGCGGCAGCCTGCGCTCGGCGGCGACCGTCGCGTTTCCGCTGACCGGCGACGGCGACACGATGATCGTGTCGCGTCACGGGGACGGACCGTGGGTCAGCGAGGGCGGTGTCGCCGACGGCGGGACCATCACCACCGTCGTCACGCACTTCTCCGTCCGGGGGCGGATCAAGGCGAGAGCGCAGCTGGCGTACAAGATCCTCAAGGTGCCGGCGGCGTTGGGCGCGGCCGTCGTCTCCGCCTACCGCGACGCCACCTATCGCGCCCCCGATCCGGCGTGCCCGCCACCCTCACAGATCTGGCGCGGCAGCGTCAAGGGCGACAACATCAAGGTCTGTGTCACCGCCGGCACCGACGGCCACCGGCCCCGCCTGAAGATCGTCAACAACCGGCTGTACGGGCAGTTCCTGCAGCTCCGAGGCTATCCGCCGATGCAGGTCACCCAGCCCGACAGGGTCAAGCTGGTCGACAACGTGTGGCGGATGCTCGGCGACGCCAACCGCGACTACACCTACCTTCCCGGCAAGGGGACGATCGAGCTGGAGCTGCCGGCCGGCTACCGGCTGATCGACTTCCTCGCCCGCCCGGGTCTCGAGGCGGTCATCGCCCAGTTCGTCGTGGACGTGCTCAGCGTCGCGATGCTGCCGGTCGGCCTGCTCGTCTCGGCCGTGCAGTGCGTCCTCGCCGCGCCGGTGACCGAGGAGGTGGCACGCACCTTCGACCTCAAGCGCGTCCCCGAACTCGGCGGCGCCCTGCTCAACTGCGTGTCGGCCGCGACCAGCGGGTGGAGCGCCCTCGGGGAGAGCGCCGACGGCGCGCAGAAGGACGAGGCCAAGAAGGCGCGCGCGAAGGAGGTCGACGCGATCACCACGGCGATCAAGGACGCGCCGGCGATCGTGCAGACCATCCTGCGCAGCCCGATCCAGCAGGTGAAATCGCAGCACGTCATCGCCGAGCGCACCGCGATCGCCCCCACCAGGGCGCTCAACGAGGAGGCCGGAACCCTACCGGCCGCCGTGGTCGCCACCCAGAAACGCCTGTACGACGCGGCCGCCGGCTACCGCACCAACCGGTCCGGCATCGTCGACGCCCTGCCCAAGCCGGGACTCCAGTTCGGCAACGCCGCCGACCCCGGCCAGAAGCCGTCGCTCACGCTCGGCTCCGAACCCGATCCGGTCGCCGGGCCCGACGCCGCGAACGCTCTCGCCGACCTGACGAGCACACCCCCGCTGCACTGGCGATGCCCGGAGACCGGACGGGACGCGTACGTCTACGGGTTCGCCGATCCCGACCTGAACACCTACCCGGGCCGGGTGGCCGCGCTCGGTTTCGCCCCCGAGGAGGCGGGGGCGATTCTCGACGCGGCACGCGCGGCTCGGCCGTACCGGATCTGCATCGATCTTGACGGCACCTGGACGTCCTTCTCCCGCGCGACCCCGCCGGAAGCCTTCCCGGAGGCCCTGGCAGCGAAGCTGCCGGAGAAGAAAACCGACTATCAGGACTGCCCGGTGATCACGCCGAACCCCTTCACGCCCGCCGACGCCGCCTGCCAGGGCGCCACCAGGATGGACCTCGACGGCGACGGCCGGGCCGACACCCTGCTCACCTTCCGCCGATCGGAGCAGTGGACCGCACGCGCCGTGATGGCCCGGGGCCCGATCGCCGACCTCGCCCTGCCCGCCGACCCGGAACAGGGCCAGCCCTCCCAGCCGGTGGTGCACACCCACACCGATTTCGACGGCGTGGCCGGGGAAGAGGCCATGATCGTGGTCGGATTCGGCGCGCACAGCCAATTCCTGGTGATGCTGACATACACCAAGGACAAACTTCTTCTGGTACGCCATAACGACGTCGAAGGCCCATCGGAACTGTTCACCGAGGACGCCAGCATCACCTACTCGGTCGGTATCGGCTGCTCTGATCACGACCACAACGGGGTGCCTGAACTCGTCGAGGGATCCGCCTTTGTCGAGACACTGCCGGCTACCGGCTCGCAGACCCGATGGACGTGGCAGGGCAAGACTTTGACCAGGGCGGACTCGTCCGACATCACCTTCACGGATTCGCCGAAGAGGGAGTGGGAGCGGCCGCCCTACCGCGGAATCTCCTGCGCCTGGAAATGAGCAGCGACCGACCCCCGTCGACAGCCGTCATGGTGCGTTTGGCCGACCGTCAGGTTCGCGGCTCAACTGCCCCGCTCCGCCTTGGTGCACACTCGCGGTGCCCCCAGCTGGCTCCGAGTGCTGTCTCGGCCGCGTGGAGACAGCACTCACGCCCAGCCGCCCTCGACCAGCTGGCGCTCAGCGGTGCTCGCGGCCCCGAAACCCACCCCTGACGCCCAGCCGAGCCAGCCAGCTGGCGCTCAGCGGTGCTCGCAGCCGCGAAACCCACCGCTGACGCCCAGCCGAGCCAGCCAGCTGGCGCTCAGCGGTGCTCGCAGCCGCGAAACCCACCGCTCACGCCCAGCCGAGCCAGCCGGCTGGCGCTCAGCGGTGCCTCCGGCCCCGAAACCCACCGCTCACGCCCAGCTGAGTGAGCCAGGGGGAGCCGGAGGGCGGGGCTACTGGGGTTTGGTGGGGAGTTCGATGGTGAAGGTGGTGCCGGGGCCGGTGTGGTCGGCGAGGGTGATGGTGCCGTGGTGGCGTTCGATGATGGTGCGGGCGATGACCAGCCCGAGCCCCGTGCCCGGGATGCGCCGGTCGAGGGCGGTGGAGGCGCGGTAGAAGCGGCGGAACAGCCGGGGCCGTTCGGCTGCGGGGATGCCGATGCCGGTGTCGGTGACGGTCCAGGTGATGGTTCGCCCGCTGTCGTCGGCGGTGGCGGTGATGGTGATGGTTCCGCCGGTGGGTGTGTATTTTATGGCGTTCGACAGCAGGTTGTCGGCGACCTGGCGGAGCCGGCCCGGGTCGGCGTGCAGCGGCAGGTTCTGCGGTAGCTGGGCCGTGATCGTGAGGTCTTTGCCGGGCGGCTGGGCGGCGGCGAGCAGCGCTTGGTTGATGATCTCGCACAGGTCGGTGCTGGTGGGGTTGATGGCCAGGTGACCGGATTCCAGCCGGGCCAGGTCGAGCAGGTCCTCGGCCATCACCGAGAGGCGTTCGGCGTTGCGGATCATGACCTGCAGGTAGTGCCGCTGATCGTCGCGGGTCAGCTCGTCGAGCTCGTCGTTGAACAGGGTGGCGGTGCCGGTGATCGCCGCGAGCGGGTTGCGCAGCTCATGGGTGACCATGGCGAGGAATTCGTCCTTGGTGCGGGCCAGCTCGATGGCGAGTTCTTCGGCGCGGCGGCGCTGCACGTACTGCCCGATCTGGGCGGCCAGCCCGCTGAGCAGGCCGAGCAGGGTGTCCTCGGGATCTTCGACACGATCGCCGTAGACGCACAGCGCGCCCAGGACGTGCGGGCCGGTGGACAGCGGGACACCGACGGCCACGCGCAGACCGATGCGGGCCGCGGCCCGGCTGCGCATCGATCCGGTGTCCGTCGCCAGGTCGGGGATCCAGTGCGGCGCGCCGTCGGCGCACACCCGGCCGGGAAGTGCGACGCCAGGTTCGAGGGTGCCGACGGCGAAGTCACGCAGCCGCCGGCCGGGCTCGACGTGGCGGGCGGCGCAGGTCAGCAGCTGCCGGTCGTCATCGACAACCCACAGCTCGGTGACCGGCCAGCCCATCTTCACGCCGAGGGCCTCGACGACCCGGGCCGAGGCTGCGGCGCTGGAGTCGGCTTCGGCCAGGCCGCGCGCGACGGCGGCCTCGGCCGCGGCGAACCGGCCGGCGCGCTGGGCGGTGGTGATGTCGTGGGCGAAGATGTGGAACACCCGGCCGCCGGGTTCGTCGGTCGCGGTCAGCGTCATCTCGATCGGGATCTCGTGGCCGTCGCCGTGCCAGGCGGACCACTGCAGCCGCCGGCCGAGGGTGTGCCCGGGCAGGCCGCAAGCCAGCGTCGCCAGTTCGGCGCGTCCCGCCTGCCGGGCCTGAGGGCGCACGATCAACTGCTCAACCGATTGACCGTACGCCTGCGCCCGGGTGTATCCGAACGTCTTCTCCGCGGCGGGGTTCCAGGCGATGACCCGTCCGGTGGCCTCGAAGGCGAGGTAGGCCTCCATCGCAGCGGCGAGGACTGCCGCCTGATGGGGCAGCACCGAGCCGGCGTCACCGATCCGCTCGGATCCTGCTGACATCGTTTCCCCCGGTGAAGACGCCGCGAACGGCCGGCAGCGCCCGGCCCGGGGGAAGCGGGCGGCGCAGTCCTGCTCAGGCTAACGCAGGTCCTCGCCCAGTGTTGGTCAGTCGAGTCGCAGCGCGAAGCGAGCCCTCAGCGGCGCCGCGCGAAGTGAGCCATGCCGGAAGCGACGTCCGGAGCCTCCGTAAGATGTGGCTGTGGGGTGGGAGGCACTCGGGCGGTGGGGTGAGGACGCCGTTCGCGTCGAACCGCTCGCCGGCGGAGTCGCCAACGATGTATGGCGTGTGCGCGTCGACGGGCGCCTCGCGGTCGGCCGTCTCGGTACCAGGAGCGACGCTGATCTCGCGTGGGAGACCGAGCTCCTCCGGTACCTCGACGGTGAAGGCCTGACCGTACCGGTGCCGATCCCGGCGGCGGATGGCCGGCTGTTCGCCGACGGCCTGATGGTGATGACCTACCTGGAGGGTGGGGCGCCCGAAACCGGGGCCGACTGGCGCCGCGTGGCCGGCACCCTCCGCCGGCTGCATCAGTTGACGCGGGGCTGGCCCCAGCGCCCGGGCTGGCGATCGTCGTCCGACCTGCTGCACGCCGAGACCGGTACGAGGATCGACCTCGGCGCGATGCCCCCGGACGGTGTTGCCCGCTGCCGGGCGGCGTGGGCGCGGCTCGCCGGACATCAGACATGCGTCGTGCACGGCGACCTCAATCCCGGCAACGTCCGGATGACCGCGGACCGGGTCGCGCTGATCGATTGGGACGAGTCGCACGTCGACGTCCCCGACCTCGACCTGGTGCTCCCCGGCAACGCCGCCGGCCTCGACGACGTCGCGCACGACGTCGCCGCACAAGCGTCGGCCGCGTGGGAGGCCGCCGTCTGCTGGGACGACGACTATTCCGTCAAGCGGCTCGCCGAAGTCCGGGCGGTCTGAGAACGGCACCCTGTCATCCACTTCAATCGATTGACACTTTTTCGCCCGGCAGGCATGGTAAATGTCGCGCGCGAAGCAGACTCATCCCCAACTTGCGCGCACCCCACTCCCCCATCACCGGAGCCGCTTCCCACCCCTTTCTGGGAGCGCTCCCAATCCCCGAAGGGCACAGGCACCCATGTCCCCATCACGAAAAGTGCTGTCCGCAACCGCCGTGGCGGCAGTCGCCATCGGCGGATCGGTCGCCGTCGCACTCGAGGCGAGCGCGGCCGCCGGCTGCCGGGTCGACTACTCGGTGACCAACCAGTGGCAGGGCGGCTTCGGCGCCGCCGTCTCCGTCACCAACCTGGGTGACCCGGTCAACGGGTGGACCCTGGCCTTCTCGTTCGCGGACGGCCAGAGCGTCACGCAACTGTGGAACGGTTCCTTCACCCAGTCCGGGACCGCGGTCTCGGTGCGCGACGCCGGCTACAACGCGGCCATCCCCACCAACGGCAGCGCGTCGTTCGGCTTCAACGGCGCCTTCACCAGCACCAATCCCGTGCCCAGCGCCTTCACCCTGAACGGCACAGCGTGCACCGGAGGCGTCGGCCCGACCAGCTCGCCGACCAGCTCGCCGACCACCTCACCGTCAAGCTCGCCGACAAGCTCGCCGTCAGCCAGCCCGACACCGTCGACGACAACCCCGCCGCCGACCGGGTCCGGCCGGCAGATGGAGCGGCTCGACCGCGGCTTGATCAGCGTGCGCTCCGGCAGCGGCAACCTGGTGAGCTGGCGATGGCTGGCCGCCGACCCCGCCGACGTCGCGTTCAACGTCTACCGCGACGGCACGAAGGTCAACTCGGCGCCGATCACCGGATCGACGAACTATCTGGACTCCGGCGCCGCATCGGGTGCCGCGTACACCGTGCGCGCCGTGGTGGGTGGCGCCGAGCAGCCGGCTTCCCCGGCCGCGCTGCGATTCGCCACCGGCTATCTCGACGTACCCATCCAGAACCCGGACTCGGCACGCTACGTGGCGAACGACGCGAGCGTCGCGGACCTCGACGGTGACGGCCAGCTCGACATCGTGCTCAAGTGGGACCCGCTCAACGCCAAGGACAACTCGCAGGCCGGCGTGACCGATCCGGTGTACGTCGACGCGTACCGGATGAACGGCACCCGTCTGTGGCGGATCAACCTGGGCCGCAACATCCGGGCTGGTGCGCATTACACCCAATTTCAGGCGTACGACTACGACGGCGACGGGTCCGCGGAGGTCGCCATGAAGACCGCGGACGGCTCCGTCTCCGGCACCGGCCAGGTGATCGGCAGCGCCTCGGCGGACCACCGCAACGCCGACGGATACGTCCTCGCCGGACCCGAGTTCCTCACCGTGTTCAACGGCCGCACCGGCGCGGTGTCGGCGACCGCGAACTACGACCCGCCGCGCGGCACCGTGTCGTCCTGGGGCGACAACTACGGCAACCGGGTCGACCGGTTCCTGGCCGCCACCGCGTACCTGGACGGCTCACGGCCGAGCATCGTCATGGCCCGCGGCTACTACACCCGCAGCGTGATCGCCGCCTGGGACTTCCGCAACGGCGCGCTGACCCGGCGCTGGACCTTCGACAGCAACGCCTCGGGCAACAGCTCCTACGCCGGCCAGGGCAACCACAACCTGTCGGTCGCCGACGTCGACGCCGACGGCCGCGACGAGATCGTCTACGGGTCGATGGCCGTCGACGACAACGGCGGCCGCCTGTGGAACAACGGCAACGGGCACGGCGACGCCATGCACGTCGGCGACCTCGACCCGAACCGTACCGGCCTGGAGGTCTTCAAGGTCGACGAGGACGGCAGCAAGCCCTCGTCCTGGTTCGCCGACGCACGAACCGGGCAGGTGCTGTGGTCGACACCGGCCAGCGGCGACAACGGCCGGGGTGTCTCGGCCGACGTCTGGGCCGGCAGCGCCGGTGCCGAGTCGTGGTCCGCGGCACCCGCCGGTCTGCGCTCCCCCAGCGGCGCCGTGGTCAACAGCCGCAAGCCCGGCTCGATGAACTTCCTCGCGTGGTGGGACGCCGACCCGGTGCGGGAACTGCTGGACGGCAACCACATCGACAAGTACGGCACCTCGGGCGACACCCGGCTGCTCACCGCGTCCGACGTGCACTCGAACAACGGCACCAAGTCCACACCGTCGCTGTCCGGCGACATCCTCGGCGACTGGCGTGAGGAGGTGATCTGGCCGACGTCGAACAACACGGCCCTGCGCATCTACTCGACCTCGACCCCCACCGACCGGCGGATCACCACCCTGCTCCAGGACGCGCAGTACCGCCTCGCCCTGGCCTGGCAGAACACCGCCTACAACCAGCCCCCGCACCCCAGCTTCTTCATCGGCGCGGACATGCGCACCCCGCCGCGCCCCGTCATCCGCCAGCCCTGACCGCCCAGTCCCCGGCCGCCCGGTCCTGACCGCCCAGTCCTGACCGCCCAGTCCCGGCCGCTCGGCACTCGCCGAGCGGCCGGGCCGCCCCCGAGGTCAGTTGCCGGTGAGGTGGTCCTGCCGGCTCGGATGGCGGCTGCGGCGCCGGTGTATCGCGAGGGAGGCGAGCAGGAGAAGGCCGGGCGTGACGGCGACCAGGGGAGGCAGCATCCAGCCGATCGCGACCGCGCCGAGCACAGCACCGGCCAGCAGCAGGCTTCCGGCCGGATCGGAGGCGGTGTGCCGCAGTGCGGTCCGGATGGCCGTCGCCGAGCCGGGCGGGTCCGCCGGGGTCCACGAGCCGGCCAGCCGCACGACGGTGATCGTGCCGAGCGCGGCAACGGCCAGGCAGGCGACATACGCGGCGGTTCCGGCCTGCCGGCCGGCGGTGAGGTTCCAGGCGAGCAGGGCGGCGAGCACGGGCAGTCCCACGTTCGCCGCGGGCAACCGGCGGAAGGCCACGCGGAAGTCGGCGGCCACCGCGGCCCGCCCGCCACCGTCGCCGTCGACGTGGCGGCGCAGGTGACCGGCGCCGGCGATCGCGGCGGGCAGGGCGGTGACCAGGCCGAGCGACGCGAGGCTGACCAGCACGCCGGTGAGCAGGACCTCGCCGAACAGGGCGAACCTCGTGTTCATCCCTTGAGGCCCTGGGTGGCGACGCCTTCGATGAGATACCGCTGAAAGACGAAGAACATCAACATCACCGGTACGAGGGCGAGCACCGCCATCGCGATCTGTGCACCGTAGTCGGAGGTGGTCGTCTGGTCGATGTACAGGCGCAGGGCCAGCGGCAGCGTGTACATCTCGGGTTTCTTCAGGTAGAGCAGTGGGCCGAGGAAGTCGTTCCAGCTCCAGATGAACGCGAAGATCGAGGACGTGACGATCGCCGGTCGCAGCAGCGGCAGGATGATCGACCAGAAGATCCGGCCGTGCCCGGCGCCGTCCACCTGGGCCGCCTCGTCCAGCTCCCGGGGCATGCTGCGGATGAACTGAACCATGAGGAAGACGAAGAACGCGTCGGTGGCCAGGACCTTGCCGATCAGCAGCGGGACCAGGGTGTTCACCAGCTGGGCCTTCTGAAACACGATGTACTGCGGTATCAGCATCACGTGCGCGGGTACCAGCATGGTGCCGATCATCAGGGCGAACCACAGGTCCCGGCCGGGGAAGCGGATGCGGGCCAGGGCGTACGCGCTGAGGGCGCTGGAGACGACGACGGTGGCGACCGACAGCACGGCGAGCAGCAGGGAGTTGCCGAAGAACCGCCAGAAGCTGATCCCGGCGATCCCGGACAGCGCGGTGCGGAAGTTGTCCAGGTTCGGCGAGGCGGTGAACGGGTTGGCGCTGCCGACGATCTGGCTCGTGTCCTTGAACGAGGAGGCGATCGTCCACACGCCGGGGTAGAGCACCACGACCAGTACGGCCAGCGCACCGAGGTGGTAGCCGATGCTGCCGGTCCAGCGGCGGGGCGGCGCCGCGGTGGCTTCGGCGGGCTCCGTCTTCGGCTCGGTGAGTACCGCGGTGCTCATGACTGAGCCTTTTTCAACGTGGCGAGGGCCTCGGCCGCCGGCGCCGGACAACGGCCCGGCAGCGCCGGGCCCGATGCCAGGTGAAAATTGCTCACTGGTCACCTCCGTAGTGGACCCAGGACCTCGACGTCCGGAACATGATCAGGGTCAGGATCGCCACGGCCAGGGCGAGCAGCCAGGCCATCGCTGACGCGTATCCCATCCGCAGGTCGGCGAAGCCGCGCATGTAGAGGTAGAGCGTGTAGAAGAGGGTCGAACCGGCCGGGGAGCCGTTGCCGCCGGAGATGACATAGGCCGAGTTGAAGATCTGGAAGGCGTGGATCGTCTCCAGGATCAGGTTGAAGAACAGCACCGGGGAGATCAGCGGCAGCGTGATGCTCCAGAAGTGCCGGGCCCGGCCGGCCCCGTCGACCAGGGCGGCCTCGTGGATCTCGGCGGGGACCTGCTTGAGACCGGCCAGGAAGATGACCATCGGGGCGCCGAACTGCCAGACCGACAGCAGGACGAGCATCGGCATCGACAGCGACGGGTTGCCGACCCAGCCGCCGGAGTTCCAGCCGAAGAACTGTCCGATCTGGTCGACGGCTCCCTCCGTACCGAAGAGGGCTTTCCAGACGATGGCGATGGACACGCTGGCGCCGATCAGCGATGGGGCGTAGAAGGCGGAGCGGTAGAAGCCCTGGCCCTTGCGCTTGCCGTTGAGCAGCATGGCGACGGCGAGGGCGGCGGCCAGCTTCAGTGGGGTGGCCAGCAGGACGTAGCCGAGGGTGACCGTGACCGCGTGCCGGAACCGTTCGTCTGCGAACAGCTTGGTGTAGTTCTCGGCGCCGACCCACTCGGGGGCGCTGAACAGGTCGTACTCGGTGAAGGAGAGGTAGAGCGAGGCGATCATCGGCCCGGCGGTGAGCAGGAAGAAGCCCAGCAGCCAGGGTGACAGGAAGGTGTAGCCGGCGGCGGTCTCCCGCCGCCGGCGCTGTTCGACCAGGGTGGGTGTTGCCACCGTTACTGTTCCAGGGCGTCGGCGGCGTTGGCGAACCACCGTTTGGCGGCGTCCGCGGGGCTGACCTTGCCGTAGTTGATCTCTTCGGAGATGGTCAGGAAGTCGGTCTCGATGGTGCCGAAGCCTTCCGGCAGGGCGCCCTGGGAGGTGCCGACGGAACTCTTCACGCTCTCCTCGTAGGCGAGCACGTTGGCGTCGGTGCCGGTGGCCTGGATGGCGTCGCGCTGCGCCTGGACGACCGGCACACCCTTGGAGGTGCCGAAGATCTTGCCGACCTCGGCGTTGTTGATCAGGAAGTCGACCAGCTTGACCGATTGCTTGGGGTGCTTGGAGTTCTGGGCGACCGACAGCAGCATCGCGGCCTTGTAGAAGAGTCCGCTGGTGCCGCTGTCGGTGGGCAGGGTGAGCTGTTTGAACTCGCCCTTGCCGCCGGAGTCGCCGATGTATCCGGCGACCTGGTTGTCCCAGGAGAACTCGGTCGCCGTCCGGCTCTTGGCGAACGGGGAGACCGGCTTGAGCTCGGTGACAACCTTGGCCGGCAGCAGCTGGGTCGGCCGCTGTGCGGCGGTCGACGACCACCAGGTGGCCAGGTCCGCCTCGGTGAAGTTGAGCTTGTTGCCGGTGAACGGGTCCTTGCCGGACTGCCGGATGTAGTGCAGGAAGATCCAGAAGACGCCGGTGTAGTCGCCGGAGCCGTAGACCTTCTCCGGGCGGGCGGTGCCCTTGGCGGAGACGTCGTTGATCAGCTTCTGGTACTGCGCCCAGGTCATCGGCGCCTTCGGTTCCGGCACGCCGAGCTCGGCGAACAGGCTCGCGTTGTAGTTAAGCGTGAACACGTTGGTGCCGGTGGGGATGGCGAAGGTGCCGTCCTCGTACTTGCCGGCGGGCAGGATGTTCTGGTCGATGCCGGTGACGGTCAGGCCGTCGCCGAGGTGGTCGTCGAGCTTGAGCAGCTGGCGGGTCCGGGCGTACTTGGCGAGGTAGGCGAGGTCCATCTGGAGCACGTCGGGCAGGCTGGAGCTGGCCGCCTCGGTGGAGCGCTGCTGCCAGTAGACGTCCCACGCGGCGAACGAGGTCTGCACCTTGATGCCGGTGTTCTGCTGCTGGAACAGGTCGATGGCCTGCTTGTACTTGTTCGCGCGGTCGTCGTTCCCCCAGAAGGCGAAGTTCAGCGTCGCCTCGCCGGTGCCGTCGTCGTCCGCGTCTCCCCCGCCGCAGGCTGCCAGGGCCGGGGCTGCCGCACCCAGCGCGCCCAGCAAGATCAGCTGACGCCTGTTCACCATCAGGTACTCCCATGGGTCGATCAAACTCGACGTGTTCGGGCATTGGATCGATTCAAGCCACGACCCCCGCACCCTCGCACCGTCGTGACGAGTAAGCGCTTTCCTGCAGCCAACGGCATCGGTGCCTCGGCGGCTTGTATCGTTACACGTGAGTGGCGCGCGACACAATATCGATCGGCATCTCTGGTGCAACAGTCCGCTGCCTCGCGGCTCCCAGCACAGCACCCACGCCCAGCTGGACCTGGGCCGGCCGGGCATGCGAACCGCGACGGACCTCCACCACGGCGGGGTGCCTGGACCAGCAGGCGCGCACGGTGAGGTTGTGTGAGAGCTGGTTGTTGCCCCGGCGTGGGTGGAAGCGCACGGTCGGGTTGTGTGCGAGCCGGCTGCCGTTCGGGGGGCGGGTGCTGGTTGCCGGGCGGGCCGACGTTGAACGGGGACGCAGGTCAGACCTTCACCCCGGAAGGTGTCTAGCGGACCGCGGTTGCGTGGCGGGCGAAGCCCTCGGCCTCGCGGCGGAGCGACGACCGCATCATGCCGCCGAGGAGCGCCGACACCACGCCGGCCGCGCGGCCGGTGGTTTCCAGGACGAGCGTCATCCGGGTGCCCGCGCCGGCCGTCTCCAGCAGGTGGCGGCCGGTCAGGCGCAGGCCCGGGCGGCTGGTCTCCCAGGTGAACTCGCGCGCCGGTTCGAGGTGGGTCACGGTCCAGACAGCGCTGCTCTGCGCCGGCTGTTTGACCCGGGCGGCGCTGCCGGCCCGCAGCTCGCCGGTGTCCAGCCGCTCCACCCGCTGCACGGTCGGCAGGAAAGCCGGCCAGTTCTCGATGTCGGTGGTCAGGCGCCAGATCAGTTCGAGCGGCGCGTCGATGAGGGTGATCTGCTCGTAGCGCATACGGGCACTGTACCATTTGGTACATGTCTGAATCCCGCGACGACCTGCTCAGTCGGATCCTCGGCTTCGCGGCCCGCGACGGGCTGGCCGACCGCAGCCTGCGGGAGATCGCGGCCGGAGCCGGCACCAGCCATCGGATGCTGCTCTACCACTTCAGCTCCCGGGAGGGCCTGCTCGCGGCGGTGGTCGGCGCGATGGAGGAGCGGCAGCGGGCCGCCATGACCGCGCTGGCCGAGACCGCGGGGACCCCGGGTGAGCTGATGACCGGTGTCTGGCGGGCCGTTTCGAGTCCTGAGGCCCGGCCGTTCGTGCGGCTGTTCTTCGAGGTGTTCGCGCTGGCCGCGCGCGGGGCGGCGCCGGGGCCGCCCGGGCTCACCACGAGCTGGCTGGCCGACGCCGAGAAGGCAGGGGAACGACTCGGCGTCGAGACCGACCCGGCGATGCTGCGGTTGGGCGTGGCGGTCAGCCGCGGCCTGCTGATCGACCTGCTCGCCGGCGAGGACCCGGGCGAGGTGGACGCGGCCCACGACCTGTTCGTCCGGCTCGCCGGCCAGGCGCCCCCACCCGCCGCCGAGCAAGGACGGTGACGGCCGGGGCGCCTTCACCTGCCTCCGGGCATGGACGGTGACGGGCCGGGGCGCCTTCACCTGCCGCCGGACATGGAAGATGACGGGCCCGGCGCATCAGGGCGCCGAGCGCCGCGGCCGCTAAACGTTTCCCGGGCCGCCCAGGCCGCACTCGTAGCCCAGGATCACCACCTGCACCCGGTCGCGCAGGCCGAGTTTGGCGAGGATGCGGCCGAGGTGTGTCTTCACGGTGCTCTCCGAGAGGAACAGTGCCGCGGCGATCTCCGCGTTGGACAGGCCGTGGGTGACGAGCGTCAGCACCTCCCGCTCGCGGCCGGTCAGAGCGGCAAGCCGCTGGTCGGTGACCGGGCGGGACGGCGTGCTGCCCAGGTAGTGGGCGATCAGGCGGCGGGTGACGCTGGGCGCCGCCACCGACTCACCGGCGGCGACCACCCGGACCGCGGAGATCAGGTCGGCGGCGAGGGCGTCCTTCAGCAGGAAACCGCTGGCGCCGGCCCGGAGGCCGGTGAACACGTATTCGTCCAGGTCGAAGGTGGTCAGGATGATGACCCGGGCGGGGTGGGGCGCGGCGCGGATCCGCCTGGTGGCCTCGATCCCGTCCAGCCCAGGCATGCGTACGTCCATCAGCACGACGTCCGGCCGGGTGCGCGCCACCACGTCGAGGGCCTGTGCCCCGTCGGCGGCCTCGCCCACCACGTCGATGTCGCCGGTCTCGTCCAGCACGAGCCGGAAGCCGGTGCGCACCAGGGTCTGATCGTCGACCAGCACCACACGCACGCTCATCGGCCCACCGTCGTCGGAGCCGGCGGAAGCGTGGTCGGGGCCGGCGGAAGCGTCGTCGGGGCCGGCGGAAGCGTCGTCGGGGCCGGCGGAAGCGTCGTGGGGGCCAGCGGAAGCGTCGCCCGCAGCCGGAACCCGGCGCCGTCGCCGTCGCCGGTCTCCAGTTCGCCGCCCAGCGTGGCGACCCGTTCCGCGATGCCGCGCAGCCCGTTGCCGTGTCCGTCCGCGCCCCCGGCGAGCCCCGCTCCGTCGTCGGCGACCTCGACCCGCAGGCACTCCGGATCGAAGGCGAGCCCCACCCGTGCGGCCGCCCCGTCGCCCGCGTGCTTGAGCGTGTTCGTCAGCGCCTCCTGCACGATCCGGTACGCGGACAGGTCCACCGCCGCCGGCACCGCCGCGGGCGTCCCGTCGATGTGCAGGTCGATCCGCATCCCGGCGGACCGCAACTCGTCGACCAGCGCCGGCACCGCGCCGATCCCCGGCAGCGGGGAGAGCTGTGGATCGTCTGCCGGGCCGGTACGCCCGGCGGCGAGCAGCCGGCGCATCTCGGCGAGCGACGACCGGCCGGTCGCGATCACGTGCTGCAGGGCCGTCGCGGTCCGGTCCGGGTGCCGGTCCAGCGCCGCGGCCGCGCCCTGCGCCTGAACCACCATCACCGACATGCCGTGCGCCACCACGTCGTGCAGTTCGCGGGTGATCCGGGCCCGCTCGGCGGCGACCGCGAGCGCGGCCCGCTGCCGCTGCTCCCGGGCCAGATCGGCGGTGCGCTGCTCGACGGCTGCGAGATGCGCCCGGCGGCTGCGGGCCCCGTCGCCGACCGCTGACGCCGCGACCAGCAGCAGCCACATCTCCAGAGCCGCCTGGCCGGTGTCGGCGAGACTCTCGGCCCAGACCTGCGCGTTCGTCGCCCCGGTCGGCTTCCGCGGCTCGCCTGCCTGCGCGGTGCCGCCGGCCTGCTCGACGTACAGCTTGTCCAGCTTCGCGGACCGGATGGACTCCTGCTCGACCCGGACCCGGCCACCCAGCATCGCCAGGTAGGTCAGAACCATGACGACGCCGAGCACGGCGAGCGCCGAGCGGCGGTGCCGGGCCCGGGCGGCGACCGTGTACATCACCAGCGGCAGAGCGAGGTCGAGCAGCTGGAACTTGGTCTGGAGCAGCAGATGACCGAACGTGCCGGCCGCGGTGAGCACCAGCGCCACCACCGGCCGCTGCCGCCGGATCAGCAGTCCGGCGACGATCAGAGCGGCCAGCCACCACCAGGTGCTGTCCGGTGGGACATATGCGCCCGGCTTCAGGCCGGCCAGCGTCTCGGTCATATATCGCGGCCCGATGGTCAGCGCGAGCAGTCCCAGCGCCAGGGCGGCGTCGGTCAGCAGGCTGCGCGGTACGAACCGGGGCACGCCCCCATCGTAGGAAGCCGATCCCCGGCCGGCGTCAGACTCAGGTGCTACGTCCGCGGTACCAACGCCCAGCCGAAGCCGGAACCCCGGTCGGATGATTCCGGTCGTCGCGACAGCCACGGTGAAGCCATGACCAGATCAGCCTCCACAGTGCTACTCGCCGTGTTGCTCGGGGCCGGGATCGCCGGATGTGACTCCGGTTCACCGGCTCCCACCGCGTCCGCCTCGGCAGGCGGCCAGCAGTTGCTCGCCCTGGGCCAGGAATGGGTCCGGTGCCTGCGCGACAACGGCCTGACCCGGATGCCCGACGCGGAACTCAACCAGGACGGTTACCTCCAGTTCCCGATCGCGGACGACTACAACTGGAAGGACGACCTGCGCAACCACCAGTCGATCATCGATACCTGCCGGCCGATCGAGGACCGGTATCCGCCCAACGCGTTCCGCCCCAAAGAGCAGTACAGCGCCGAGGACCTGCGCAAACTCGCCCAATACGCGGAGTGCGTCCGGCAGCACGGACTCCCCGAGTTCCCGGACCCGAACGCCGCCGGCGAATTCGACTTCAGCGGAACGTCGCTGGCCGACGGCATCCCGGGCGCATTGCAGGAGCAGGCCGCCGAGGCCTGCCACGAGATCTGGGACGGCGACCTCAAAATCATCGGCGCCACCGGCGGGAAGAAGTGAGCCGCCGGCGTACGGCCGGCGCCGTGCTCGCCGTCGCGGTGACCGCGCCACTCGCCGCCGGTGTGACCTACGCGGCCCGCACCGGCCCCGGCCCCGCCGGGACACCGGCCGCCGAGGTGACCACCGGCGCCGCCGAGGTGACCCGGGGCACGCTCACCCAGCGTGTGCGGATCAGCGGCGCCCTCGCCTACACCGGCTCCTACACGATCGGTCATCAGGGCACGCCGGGCGTGCTCACCGGGGCGCCCGCGCCGGGCGCGGTCGTCAACCGCGGAGACATTCTCTACCGGGTGGCCGACGCGCCGGTCCGCCTCCTGCTGGGTGCTGTCCCGGCCTATCGTGATCTTCGGTACGGCGTGAGCGACGGACCCGACGTTCGCCAACTCGAACGGAACCTCGTCGCCCTCGGCTTCGACCCGCACCACCGGATGACCGTGGACCGGCACTTCACGGCAGCCACCGCCGCCGCGATCCGCCGATGGCAGGCTTCCTGGGGGTGGCCGGCGTACCGGCGCACCGGCCGGCTCACCCTCGGTCAGATCATGTTCCTGCCCGCCCCGCTGCGGGCCACCGCCCTGGAAACCCGGGTCGGCGCGCAGGCGGCCCCCGGCGCGACGGTGTTCACCGCGACCTCGACCGGACGTGCCGTGATCGCCCAGCTGGAAGCCTCGGAACGCGGCCGGGTGCACGTCGGCGACCGGGTCGAGGTCTCGCTGCCGGACACCGATCCGATTCCGGGGCGGGTCACCGCGGTCGGTGAGGTCGCCACCTCACCCACCACCGGCGAGGGCGACGGCCCGCCCGCGACGGTGAACCCGGACGAGGCCACGGTCGCGGTCACGATCGCGATCCAGGTGCCCCGCGGTTTCAGCCTCGACCAGGCGCCGGTCACCGTCGACATCACCACCGGCTCCCGCCCCGGCGTGCTGCTCGTGCCGATCGCCGCCCTGCTCGCCCGCCCCGGCGGCGGCTACCAGGTCCGCCTGGCGGGCGGCACCGAGACTCCGGTCGAACCCGGCCTGTTCGACGAGAGCACCGGCCGGGTGGAGATCGTCAGTGGTCTCACCGCCGGCCAGTCGGTGGAGGTGCCGGCCAGATGACCGCCGTCCTGGAGTTGCTCGGCGTCCGCAAGATCTATCCCGGCACCCCGCCGGTCGCCTCGCTACGCGGGATCGACCTCGTGGTGCACAGCGGCGAACTGGTCGCCGTCGCCGGCCCGTCGGGCTCCGGCAAGACGACACTGCTCAACCTCGCCGCGGGCCTCGACCGGCCGTCGGGCGGCTCGGTACGCATCGCCGGCCACCCGGTCGAGAAGCTGAGCGATCGAGAACTGTCCGGCGTACGCGCGCACCGCCTCGGCGTGGTCTTCCAGCAGTTCTTCCTCCTCGACCGGCTCAGCGCCACCGACAACGTGGCCACCGGCCTGCTCTACCGGGGCGTACCGGCCGCCGAACGCCGCCGCGCCGCCCGCACCGCCCTGGAACGGGTCGGTCTCGCGCACCGCGCCGGTTTTCCCGCCGGGCATCTCTCGGGCGGGGAACGCCAGCGCGTGGCCATCGCCCGCGCCCTGGTCGGCCGGCCCGCCGTCGTGCTGGCCGACGAACCCACCGGCAACCTCGACTCGGCCACCGGCGAGGGCGTCGTCACGCTGCTGCACGAGCTCAACGCCGACGGCGTCACCATCGTGGTGATCACTCACGATCAGCAGGTCGCCGCGGCGATGCACCGGCGCGTCGAACTCCACGACGGCCTGGTCGTCGCCGACAGCGGGAGCGCCTCATGAGGTCCCGCCTTCGCCCGTCCGACCTGCTTCCGGTGAGCACCGTGGGGCTGCGCTCCCGGCCCGGCCGAGCAGCGCTGTCCGTGCTCGGGGTGGCGATCGGCATCGCTGCCCTGGTCGCCGTCCTCGGCGTCACCCGTTCCAGCCAGTCCGACGTCATCGCCCGGATCGACCGGGTCGGCACCAACCTGCTGACCGTGGCCAACGGCAAGACCATTCGGGGTACGGAGGCCGAGCTCCCGGCCACCGCGGGAGCCGCGGTGGCGCGTACGGAAGGGGTGCTCTCCTCCGCGGCGACCGCGACGCTGCCCGTCCGGATCTATCGCAACGACCGGATTCCCGTCGGCCGTACCGGCGGCCTGTCCGTGCGGGCCACCGATCCGGCGCTGCCGGCCACCCTCGACGCCACGCTGCTGCACGGACGTTTCCTGGACCCGGCCCTGGCCCGCTATCCGGCGGTGGTGCTCGGCCACTACGCCGCCACGGTGCTGGGCATCCGGGACGTCACCGATCGGCCGCGGGTCTACCTGGGTGAGCGCTGGTACACCGTGGTCGGGGTGCTGGCCCCCGTCGAACTGGCACCCGAGCTGGACAGCGCCGCCCTGATCGGCGCGCCCGCAGCGGCCGCCGACTTCGGCTATCGGGGCCATCCGACCAGGATCTTCGTACGCGCGGAGACCGAGCGCACCGACCAGGTGGCCGGGCTGCTCGGCCGCGCCACCAACCCGGCCCACCCCGAGGAGGTCGCGGTCAGCCGCCCGTCCGAAGCGCTCACCGCCCGGCTCGCCGTCACCGGCGGCACCACCGTTCTGCTGCTCGGCCTCGGCGCGGTGGCGTTGCTCGTCGGCGGCATCGGCATCGCCAACGTCCTGGTGATCTCCGTGCTGGAACGGCGCGGCGAGATCGGCCTGCGGCGGGCACTCGGCGCGACCCGTGGGCACGTTGCCGCCCAGTTCCTGGTCGAGTCACTGCTGCTGGGTGCGGGCGGCGGGGCTGCCGGAGTCCTGCTGGGCAGCCTGATCACCTACGCGATGGCCACCACGCGGGGCTGGCAGACGCTGATCCCGGTCACCGCGCTCGGTGCGGGCCTGGCGGCGGCCGTGCTGATCGGCGGATGCGCGGGCCTCTACCCGGCGCTGCGTGCCGCCCGCCTGTCCCCCACCGAGGCCCTGCGCACGGCCTGACCGTCCCGCTCCCCCACCTGACCGCCGCGTGGGCACCAAGGGAACCGCCACGTACCGGTGCCGCACTGGGAGGTGACGGCAGCGGTACGTGGCGGGCAGGCATTCAGCTCAGGGAGCGATCCCTCACCGCCGGCGAGTTCACGCCGGTGGCTGGTTCACGCCGGGGCCCGTCAGAGGCCCCAGCCGTACCGGACGCGGTCGCGGCCGGAGGTGTTGCGGACGGCCAGGTTGAGGCCGGTGCCGCTGCCGCTCATGGCGAACATCGAGTAGGAGTCGAAACCGGAGGTGCCGGTGGGCTTGCCGCCGACGGCGGGCCAGTAGGTGCCGCCCATCTGGTTGTCACGCATGACCTGGGTGACGGCGCGGATGTGCCGCACGAAGTTGTCGGTGCTGCTCGCGTTGGCGTAGTTGAGGCCGGTCGACATCGGCGCGCCGAACTCGGTCACGACCGCGCGGGAGGCGCAGTTGCCCAGGCGGGTCTGGATGTGGCTCCGGAAGGCGTCGTAGGTCATCGCGCTGTAGAAGAAGGCGTAGTGGTGGAAGGACAGCAGTGTTCCGCTGAAGCGGCTGTCGTTGCACACGTCCCGCAGGTCCTGGCTGTAACCGGTCCCGCCGATCAGCGTCCGGGCGGGCACCGCCGAGTAGTGGTAGCTCATCCAGTTCGCCGCGACGTTGCGCCAGTCCGCCGAGCTGTAGCCGTGCGGCTCGTTCATCGGCTCGAAGTAGACGTTGGTGTTCGCGCCGTAGGTGCTGGTCACCTTGGACCACATGGTGTTCCAGGCGGCGATGTTGGTGATCTTGCCGCCGGACGCGGCACCGTCCTCCCAGTAGGCGAGGATGACCTTGAACCCGCGGGCGGTGGCGGCGTCGATCGCGCCACGGTAGGCGTTCCACCACGTCGTACCCACGGTGTGGGTGTTGATCGGCAGCCGGACGGTGTTGACGCCCATGGTGGCCATGTCGTCGTAGAGGGCATTCGCCTTCGCCCGCACGGTGGCGTTGCTGTCGGACTGGCTCAGACCCTGGATGACGAGCGGGCCGGTGCTGAAGTTGTCACCCAGTACGGCCCAGTTCATCCCGCGGAACTGGTTGGTGGCGGCGGCGGCCGGCGACGAGCCGGCGACGACGACGCCCAGTGTCGACAGGGCGGTCACCAGCGCGGTCACCACGGCGAGCAGCAGCCGGCGTCCTGATACGCGATCGTCAGATGACGTGAACCGTGTCATGAATTGTCCCATCGCTCGATTGGTCTTCATCAGGAGTCACCGGAGGGGCCCGCGATCGAGACGCCCGTCCGTACCGGCGTACCGGGGTTGGGCGTGCCGTCGGAGTTCCAGCCGATCTTCTGTGCCCGCGTGGTGCGGGTGGTGCCGCAGCCCTGGCTGGCTGACGAGTTCGCGTGGTAGACGATCCAGGTCTCCGCGCCGTCGGGCGACTTGGTGAACGAGGCGTGGCCCGGGCCGTAGACGCCGTTCGCGTCACTGCGCTGGAAGATCGGCGTGGACCTCTTCGTCCACGAACTGGCCAGCATCGGGTCGCCACCCGTCCAGGTCAGCGTGCCGAGCTTGTAGTCAGCCGTCTGGCAGTGGCTCGCCGAGTAGGTCAGGAACGTCTTGCCGCCGTTGTAGACGGCGTACGGGCCCTCGTTGACCGCTCCGCCCTGCCGCTCCCACGACAGCGTCGGCGACGAGATCCGTACGCCGTTGCGGGAGACCTGCGTCGGCGACGACATCGGGGCGATGAACAGCCCCTGGTCCCCGCCGCGGAACGCGGAGTAGACGAAGTGGTTCGGCCAGCCGTTGAACCGGACCACGCTGCCGTCGATCGCCCACCCGCCGTTCGGCTCCAGGTTGAGGATGCCCCGGTAGGTGTAGGCCCCGAGCGGGTCGGTGCCGTTGCTCTCCAGCACGCCGGTACGGCGGGCGCCCTGGCCCGGCGACGGCTCCGCCGAGAAGTAGATGTACCAGCGATTGTTGATCCACTGGATGTCCGGCGCCCACATCGTGCAGCAGCCCGGCCCGGCGGTCAGCGTGAACACCGTCCGCTCCGCCGCGTTCTTCAGGCCGGCCATCGTGGACGCGGTACGCATGACGATCCGCGACGACCACGTCGTGGCCAGGTAGTACCAGTTGCCGTTGGAGTACACGATCGACGGGTCAGCGCTGTTCGGCGTACCCACCAGGGGGTTGGTGAACGACGGGCCGGGCGCCGCGAGCGCGGGCCCGGCGGGGACGGCCGCTCCGATGGTGGAGGCGAGCAGGGCCGCGCCGGCGAGGGTGAGCAGTCGCCGCAGGACTTTGCGCCGGTGTTCCAGGAACATGGGGGATCCTTTCTGGGGATGGGGACGCCACGTACTCCTGTTATCGCTAAATGGAGATGGGGGACACCGCACCACGGTCCTGACACCGGCAGGGGAACCGATGACCTCGAATGTTACGACCGTATTACCGGAAGATGTTATCGCTAACACGTTGCCTGTCAAGCGATGATCGCGAATATCTGCTACCGGCTTCGTGCCACCCACCGCGCACGGTGGATCACGCAGCGCGCTGAACCGGCAGAGTGATCGGCATGACACGGAACAGGCCGCGTATCACCGCCGGCCGGATGCTGATGACCCTCGCCCCGGCTGTGTTCGTTGCGGCGGCCGCCGTCGGGTTCGTCGGCGGGAGCCCTACCGTGGAGGCGTCCGCGGGTGAGAAGTCCGGCGTTGCGGCCGAGGTCAGCCCGGCCTGTCTTACCGATGATCTGACCGGAATTGTCATGGGACTCCCCCGGCGGGCAGAGTCCAGCGAGCGCGCGGCGGTCCTGCGCCTCACCAACACCTCGGGGCGGGCTTGTCAGGTTCCGGGGTGGGCCGACATCGCTCTGGTGACTCCGCCGGGAGAGCTCGTCCGGGTGCCGACGCGCAAGGCCGGCCAGGCCGGGGGCGCTGCGGTGGTGCTGAAGCCGCGGGCGGACGCCTGGTCCAAGGTCGAGTGGGACGGCTGCGACGTGGGCGGTAAGGGTTGCGGGGCCGGGGTCGCTCTCCAGTTCATCGTCGACCCGGACTCGGCGGGCTCGGTCGCCGACACGATCGCTGTGCCCGAAGCTGATCAGGCCGGGATCGCCATGACGGCGATGCGGATCGGCCCGCTGCGGCAGACCCGCACCGAAGCACTCGGCTGATCGATCGGCGGGGTTCTGACCGGCGGCCACCGCCTGCCTCCGCGATGGCCGCCGGGCACCGGTCAGATGTAGCTGCTGGTGTTGATCTCCGTGCTCGCCTCGTTGCCGATGAACGGATTGTTGACGGCCCACAGCGTGCCCGCCTCGTACTCCGGCACGTTGAAGTTGCAGCTCACCCATCCGGCGTCCGCGCCGTGCGGGTTGTGGCACTCGCGGTGCCAGTCACCGCCGCTGATCGTGCCGGCGGCGGGTGCCCCGTTCGCCTTGGTGTCCTTCACCCAGATGATGTCCCCGTACGCCTCGAAGCACGCTTTCGCGCCGCTCGTCGACACGCACCAGACGCTGTAACCGTTCGCGGCCGGCGGTGATCCGCCCGGCACGCCGGTCGCGGCCGACGCCGCTGTCATCGTTCCGGCCAGGGTGAGTGCCACCGTCGCGGGGATCACCATGAGCGCGCGTGCCAGCCTGGGGATGCCTTTCCTTTGCGGCTTGATCAGTTCCTGGGTTGATGTTCGGGATTCCGCCATGATGCGGTTGCTGCTCCTCCTGCTCGGGGGCTGGCCGGCCCGGCATCCATTGTGGAGCGGGCGCGGCTCGACGGTGAGCACGGTAGCGGGCGGCGGCAATCGGTCATGATCACCGGTCAGGTCGCTTCCAGGGCCTCGCCCGCCTCCGCGGCGAGGCGCCGTAGCCACAGGTGGCCGGGGTGAGGAACCCCTCGATGGTCCGCCCGTCAACTCCAGCCGGCCGGCACGCTCGCCGAACTCGGCTGGAATCTCGAACGGGCGAATCGAACGACGCGTCACGGTGAGGCTTGGTCCCTCGATCGTGCGAGACTCGTGACGGTTGTGACGATGCACGATTCGATGCACGTGCAGCGGGTATCGCCGATGCAGAGTCGACTGCCATGGCCCGAGGAGGATTCATGACGCAGGCCTTCTCCGACGATCGTGGCGCCCCCACGGCTTTACGCATGCGGGTGGGAGCCCGCCTGCGCCGCTACCGGCTCGCCCAGCAGGTCTCCCGGGAGGACGCCGGCTGGCACATCAGGGCCTCGGAATCCAAGATCAGCAGGATGGAGCTGGGCCGGGTTCCCTTCAAGGAACGCGACATCACCGACCTGCTCACCTTCTACGGCGTGGAGGACGACGAGCGGCAGGACCTGCTGACGCTGGTCCGGGAGGCGAACACACCCGCCTGGTGGCAGTCGCTGTCCGACGTCGTGCCGCCCTGGTTCACCTCGTACCTGGGGCTGGAGCAGGCCGCCTCGATGATTCGCACCTACGACCTGCACTTCGTCCCGGCCCTGCTGCAGACCCCCGACTACACCCGGGCGCTGCTGGAACTCTCCTGCTCCTCGTCGCAGGAGGAGATCGACAGGCGGGTCTCGCTGCGGCAGGAACGACAGCATGTGCTGCGCGGCACGAGCCCGGCGGTGCTGTGGGCGGCGGTGGACGAGGCGGCACTGCACCGCCAGCTCGGTGGCCCGGAGGTCATGCGGCGGCAGCTGGAGGTGCTCGCCGAGGCCAGCCGGGTCCCCAACATCCGGCTGCACATCGGTTCGTTCCGGGCGGACGCGCTGGCCATGGCCGGGCTGCCCTTCACCATTCTGCGCTTCGCGGAGCCGGAACTGCCGGACATGGTTTACGTGGAGCAGCCGACCGGCGCGACCTATGTCGACCGGCCGCTCGACGTCGAGCAGTACGCCCTCGCCATCGACCGCGCCTGCGCCGCGGCCGCACCGCCGAGCCGTGCGGCCTCGGCCGTCGAGGCCATTCTGCGCTCCCACACACCCGCTCAGCAGCAACAACTCGGTTGATCGGCGACTGCCGCCAGCCGATCTTCCATTTTGTCCGCCACCGTGCATATGCACGTGCACACGCACTTGATTCTGCGAGTGCAGCAGCACATCCTTGGACACATGGGAAATTCTGCTGGCGATGGGATACGGACCATGGACAGGAACCGCGGTCCTGAGCGGCCGGCCCTGCAGTTCGACGAGGAGGACTACTGCTTCGGCAGCGGACCGCTCCTGTTACGGGTCGAACGCGTCCTCTGGGACAGCCCGGTGGAATACCACGGCGAGCTCTGGTACGAGGTGGACGGCGTGGAGGTCAGCTCCGTCGGGCAGCACGTCGGGCGCCGTCGCGTGCTGATCCGCGCCCAGCGCCTGGCGATGCTGCCCTCCAACCGGCGGCCCTGACCGCCGCGTGCCGGGCGGGCGGCGGTGACTCCTCCCGTGCACGCAGCCGCCGCCGGTGAGGAACAAAGTGCGAGATGCGACCCGGCGTGGATAGCAAAACCGCACGCATCAATGCGAAATAGCTGATCGGCAGTACCGGAAAACCTGTCGTTCCGATGTGGAGGAATGATCGGGCAGGGTCGCTGACGCCTTGCGGACAAAGGACGCCGGGTTCCCGTTACCATCCGCATTCTCTTTCTGACCGCACCTTCCAAGAAAGGGAATACTCGATGTCGCGTACCCGATGGATTGTTTTTCCGGCCGTCGCCGGAGTGGTGCCGCTGATGGTCATCGCCGGTGGCGCTGTGCCGGCTGCCGCGCAGGCCGCGCCGGACGGCGGCACGTTGCGGCCGGCGGGCGTCGCGCTCACCGTCTCGGCGCCGGCGGGCGCCGCCAGGAGCAACAACCGGGCGCCGGCCGCGGACAGCCCGCTGCGGGTCACCCAGGCCTGCGACCCCGCCACCATTGCGGTGAAACAATCGACGACCTGCACCATCACGGCAAAGAACATCGGTACGGCGAACACCACCGTCGACCTCGGGACAGCGTCCTCGGTCAATTTGTTTCTGACCGGCGCGACGGGAGCGACGGTGACCACCCCATTCACCGCCAAGGCACCGCGCGCCACACTCGACGGCACCCGCGCCGGCGGACCGGTCTCGGTGGCTCCCGACCCGGGCACCCTCTTCGGCTACCTGCCGCTGGCGGCTTTCGGCGCCACCGTCATCCCGCTGGGCGACGAACAGCTGTCGAACCTCGACGTGCCTGGCTTCGTCTTCAACGACACCACCTACACCCGGCTGGGCATCTCCTCCAACGGCTACCTCGTTCCCGGCGGCGGTGAGGCCGGCGACCAGGCCGAGCCCGGCGCGGTGCCCGATCCGGTCCGGCCGAACAGTGTGATCGCCCCGTTCTGGGCAGACCTGGACGGCACCGGGACGACCGGCGCGCAGGCCGCCGTCCTCACCGACGGTGTCTCGAGCTGGATCGTCGTCGAATGGCAGGTCAACGTGCACGGCACCGGGGACCTGAAGGTGTTCCAGGCGTGGCTCGGCGTCAACGGCACCCAGGACATCCAGTACGCCTACAAGTTCGACACCATCACCGATCCGGGCGTGCCGTTCGTCGTCGGCGCCGAGAACGCCACCGGCACCACCGGCGCGCGCCTGCCGGCCGGAGTCCTCCCGTCACAGGACCTGCGCGTCACCAGCACGAGCACCGTCCCGGGCGGCGAGGTCTCCTACACCGTGACGATGAAGGGCCTGGTCCGCGGGCCGGGACAGGTGACCACGCTGGTCCGGAGCCCGATCCTGGCGAAACCGTTCACCGTGAGCACTCCGGTCACCGTCACCAAACCCTGACGGAGGTGTTCCCGTGGTCGCCGGCGCGGCCACGGGACCCCGTGCCGCCGCGCCGGGCACTATGCTGGCCGCCACCATTGTGGACATTGAGCCTTTTTCAACGTGGCGAGGGCCTCGGGCGCCGGCGCCGGACAACGGCCCGGCAGCTTCAGGCCCGATGCCAGGTTGAAAATTGCTCATCGATCTCCACGGACAGGCGGGATGACGATGACCGGCGGGCTCTCGGCGGCGGACCTGCGGGCAGACGTCCCGCACAGTGCGCGGATCTGGAACTACTGGCTGGGCGGCAAGGACAACTTCGCCGCCGACCGGGCCGTGGGTGACCAGGTCAAGCAGGTCTATCCGGACGTCGTCGAGGTGGCTCTAGCCTCACGCGCGTTCCTCGGCCGGGTCGTGCGGTTCCTCGCCGGTGAGGCCGGGGTCCGCCAGTTCCTGGATCTGGGCACCGGCCTGCCCACCGCCGACAACACCCACGAGGTGGCCCAGCGGCTCGCACCCGCATCCAAGATCGTCTACGTGGACAACGATCCGCTGGTGCTGGCCCACGCCCGAGCGCTGCTCCAGGGCAGCGCCAGCGGCGCCACCGCCTATGTCGGGGCGGACGTCCACGATCCCGCCGGCATCCTTCGGGCGGCCGCCGAGACCCTCGACTTCGCCCAGCCGATCGCCGTGATGATGCTCGGGATCCTCGGCAACGTCGCCGACGACGATCAGCCCGGCCCGGCGCGGATCGTGGAGCAGTTCCTCGACGCCGTACCGGCCGGCAGCTACCTCGTCGTCAACGACAGCGTCGTCACGGCTGAGACCGCCGAAGCGGTGCAGACCGCGCGCAGCGCCGGCGCCGATTACCACCTGCGCACTCCCGAGCAGGTGCGCGGCTTCTTCACCGGCCTGGACCTCGTCGAGCCGGGCGTCGTTCCCACACCGCTGTGGCGGCCCGAACCCGGCACGACCCCGCAGCAGCTCAACGTCTACTGCGGGGTCGGCCGGAAACCGTAGGAGCAGCGGAGACTCTCAGTGAGAGGCCGACGGCCTGATGTTCTGGTTGAGGCGGAACAGGTTCGTCGGGTCGTACCGGTCCTTGACCGCCACCAGCCGCTCGTAGGTGTCCTTGGGGTAGGCGGCCTGCACCCGGTCCTCGGAGGCCTCGCCGGTGAAGTTGACGTAGGCCGCGGCGTCCGGGCCCAGGGCGCCGGTCGCCGCGCGGGCCCACTCGACCGCCGCGGGATAACCGTCGGCGGTCGCCGAACGGGCCACGACGTTGAGGATGAACTCCTGGTCGCGGGTGCCGAACGCGGTCGCGCCGGCCGGCACCCGGCCCATCGCGCCGCCGAGGTGGTGTACGTGCAGCTCGGAGAACGGGTTGGGCATGTGGGCGTACGCGTTGGTCAGTGCCTTGATGGTGGTGTTGCCGACGTCGGAGAAGAAGGCGGACCGGAAGTAGTTGTGCATCCCGCGCGGGTACAGGGCGTCGAGCATGGTCTGCATTCCGGTGTACGGCACCGGGCCGAACAGGTCGACCACCGCGGGTGCCAGCTCGCGGAACGGCCGGGTCACGGCGTCACCGTCCTCGGGACGGCCCGACCACATGCCCAGAACCGCCACGACCGGCTTGCCGTGGATCTCCTCGGGCAGGAACGGTGCCGGCGGCGCGGTGGTCATGTTGAGCACCATGGACAGCTCGTCCGGCGCCCCGGAGGTGGCCGTCCGGAAGCCGCGCAGCACCCGCTCGGCGTCCTCGCCGCGGTAGAAGACCGGTCCGGCGAAGACCGTCGGGCCGACCTCGTGCAGGCGGAACTCGAACGAGGTGACCACGCCGAAGTTGCCGCCGCCGCCCCGCAGCGCCCACAGCAGCTCGGCATGCTCGTCCTCGCTGGCGTGCAGGTACCGGCCGTCGGCGGTCACGATGTCCGCGCCGACGAGGTTGTCCGAGGTCAGGCCGCACCGCCGGACCAGCCAGCCGATACCGCCGCCCAGGGTGAACCCGGCGATGCCGGTGGTCGAGACCAGCCCGCCGGTCACCGCCAGGCCGAACGCCTGGGTCTCCGCGTCGACGTCACTCCACAGGCTTCCGCCCTGTGCGGTGACCGTACGCCGGGCCGGATCCACGCGGACGCCCCGCATCGGTGCCAGGTCGAGCACGATGCCCTGGTCCACCGTCGAGAAGCCGGGGATGCTGTGGCCGCCGCCGCGGATCGCCAGCGGAAGTCCCTCGCTGCGGGCGAACTCCACCGTCTTGAGCACGTCAGCCACTCCGTAGCAGCGGACGATCAGGGCCGGTCGCCGGTCGTGAGCGCCGTTCCAGATCGAGCGCGCGTCGTCGTACCCCGGATCCTCCGGGCGGATCAGCTCGCCGCGTAAGGCCTGGGCCAGCTCGCCGAGGGTGGCTTCGCCAAGGGTGTTGGTCATGATGGCTCCCGTCGCATCGGTTGTCGGCTCCGACGCTAGGAACGTGACCTTCGCAGCGGCTTAGCGTCGCTTAGCGGCGGCTTTCAGGGGCAGCGCTTCCAAGGGCAGTGCCCTGGCCCGGGCCGCGCCGATCCGGCAGCCGAGGCGGCGGAACAGATCACGCGCGGCGCGGCCGTGGCGGATCAGGGCCTGCGGGTCGCCGTCGTCGCGGGCGAGTTCGGCGGCGAGCAGCCGGGTCCACGCGTCCAGCCGCAGATAGCCCTGCGGTGCGAACGCCTCCACCGCATGCTCGGCGAGGATCCGGGCGCGGTGACGTTCGCCGGCGAACATCTCGACCACCGCCAGGTTGAGCAGTGCCCCGCCGACGCCCGGCCCGTCGTCGACGGCCTCGAACCGGTCGAGCGCGACGCGGGAGACCCGGCGACCCTCGTCGATGTCACCGACCGCGGCCGCCAGCAGTCCGAGGTTGGCACGGCTGAGGTTCTCGCCGCGCCGGTCGCCAAGGCGCTCCCGCAGCCGCAACGCCTCACGCAGGTGCTCGCCGGCCGGCTCGAACAGGCGGGCGTCGCGCTCGACACAGCCGAGGTGGTTCAGGGCGTGCGCGAGGCCGGCCGCGTCGTCGACGCGGGCGAACGCGTCGGCCGAGCGCCGGGTGGTGTCGAGGGCACTGCCCAGGTCACCGGCGAGCCGATGGGCGTAGCCGAGAACCGATCGGGCGTACGCATGACCCTGAACGGCTCCGACGCGCCGGCCCAGCAGCCAGGTCTCCTCGAAGACCGGGACCAGTGACCCGCCGGCCGGGATCAGGGGCATCGAGACGGTCACAGCCGGCAGGAACGGCGGCGCCGCGGGATCAACGAGGCTCAGCTGCTCCAGGCACCGGGCGAGGCGCTGCCCGGCGACGTCCACGTCCTCCCGGAACAGCGCCGCGAGGGCCACCAGCCAGTGCGCCACGGCCGCGACCGGTGCGGGCGGCGGCTCACCGCCCGCGAGCGCCGCCTCGGCGACGTGCTCCACCTCGTCCAGCTCGGCGACCCCGGCCAGCAGGATGCCGCGCATCAGCCGGGCCGACGTGACCTCGATCGGTGTGCCGCAACGCTCGGCGGCCGCGACGGCGGCGTCACCCAGGCTCGGCAGCCGCTCGCTCAGACCACGGCGGGCGTCCAGGATCGCCAGCGCGAACCAGGCCCGTGCCCGCTCCGGCGACGGTTCTGGTGCCGCGGCGAGAACCCGCTCCAGCCAGCCGGAGCCCTCGACGAAGTGGCCGCGCGCGAGCCAGTAGCGCCACAGGCTCACGCCGAGCAGCAGGGCACGCGCCGGGTCGTGCCGCAGCGCCCAGCCCAGGGCCGCGCGCAGGTTGTCGTGGTCGATGTCGAGGGCCTGCGGGCGTTCCACCACGATCCCGGCTGCGCGGTCCGGGTCGCTGTCGACGGCGAGCCGCAGGAAGTGCCGGCAGTGCGCGGCGTCGAACGTGCCGGCCTCGCCCGCGCCGGTGAGCCGTTCCCGGGCGAGCAGCCGGATCGTCTCCAGCAGGCGGTAGCGGGAGCGGTCGCCGGCGCGCTCGATCTGGACGAGCGACTTGTCCACGAGCCGGCCGAGACAGTCGAGGATGTCCGGACCGGCCAGCCCTTCGCCGGGCGTCTCGGGCGTCTCGTCGGGCCTCGCGTCGGGCCTCGCGTCGGGCCTCGCGCCGGGCCTCTCGTCGGGCCTCTCGTCGGCGCAGACCTGTTCGGCTGCTGACAGGGCGAAGCTGCCGGCGAACACGGCCAGCCTCCGCAGCAGGATCTGCTCGTCGGCGGCGAGCAGGGCGTGGCTCCATTCGAGGGTGGCCCGCAGCGTCGCGTGGCGGGTCAGCGTGCCGCGCCGGCCGAGCAGGGACAGGGCCTCGTGCAGCCGTTCGGCGATCTCCACCGCCTCGAGGTGCGACATCCGGGCCGCGGCGAGCTCCAGCGCGAGCGGGATGCCGTCGAGGCGGCGGCAGATCTCCACCACGGCTGCCGCGTTCCCGGCGTCGACGGTGAAACCGGGGCGCACGTCGCGAGCGCGGTCCAGGAACAGGCGTACCGAGGGCAGTGCGGCGAGGCGGTCGAGGTCGTTTCGCGTACCGGGGTCGGGCACCTCGAGCGACGGCACCCGGAACGTGACCTCACCGGGCGCGTGCAGCGGCTCCCGGCTGGTGGCCAGCAGGGTCACCCCCGGGCAGGCGCGGCGCACCGCACCCGCGAACTCGGCGCACGCGGTGAGCAGGTGCTCGCAGTTGTCGAGGATCAGCAGCAGCGTCCGCGGCGCCAGCCGGCCGGCCAGCGTCCGCAGCGGATGGGCGCCGGCCGCCGGGTCCAGGCCGAGGGCGGCGGCCACCGTGTTCGCCACCAGCCGCGCGTCGGTGACCTGGGCCAGATCGGCGAACCAGACCCCGTCGCGGTAGCTGCCGAGCAGCCGGCGGGCCGCCTCCTCGGCGAGCCGGGTCTTGCCGGCACCACCGACCCCGGTCAGCGTGAGCAGGCCACCGCGGGTGAGCAGCCGGTGCACATCGGCGATCTCCCGGTCCCGGCCGACGAAGCTGGTCAGCGGCGGCGCCAGGTTGTGCCGCCGGGCGTCCGCCGGCGGTGGCGGCGGCCCGTCGTCGCGGTCACCGGTGAGCAGATCCCGGTAGAGCCGCCGCGTCTCCGGATCGGGATCGCTGCCGTAGCCCGCCGACAGGTCGTCGCGCAGCCGCTCGTAACGGGCCAGCGCCTCCGGGCGCCGTCCCGCCGCGGCGAGGCGGCGCATCAGGCCCCGGACGGCCACCTCGTGCAGCGCGTCGATCGCGAGCGTCCGCTGCAGCGCCGCGATCGCCTCCGCCGGACCGGCCCGCGCGGCCAGATCGATGAGCAGCTCCCCCAGGGTTTCGCGCAGTTCCGCGCGCCGCCGCACGGCCCAGTCCTCGAACCGGTCCTCCGGGAGCAGATCACCGGCGTACGCCTCGACCGCGGCACGCAGCGCCACCAGCTCACCGGACGCCCGGGCTGCCGCGGCCGACCGCTCGAACCGCCGCACATCGACGTCGAGAAGGCCGGTCGCGCACAGCACCACCATCTCGTCGTGCACCTCCAGCAGGCCACCGTGCGGACCGTCGCCCGCGAGGACCCGCCGGGCGATGTGCGCGGCCTGGTGCAGGTTGTTCACCGCCGACGCGACCGGCCGGCCGGGCCACAGCACCTCCAGGACGACCTCGCGGTGCATGCGCTGGTCCGGCGCCAATGCCAAGAGCTTGACCAGGGTACGGGCTTTGCGCAGCCGCCACTCGCGGGCCTGGACGGGCGTCCCGTCCCGGTCCACGGTGAACTCTCCGAGCAGCTGGATCCGCACGTGCGGCGATGCCGGCACCGCCGGGCGGGTCTCCCCCCGCAGCACAGTGAGTGCCTACCACCGGCGACATCACGCAGTCAACGAGCGCCTCGCACTGCTGTCACACATGCCGGGTCCGCCACCTCGATGGAGGTGGCTTACGCCGGGCAGGGCTTCACACCGGGCGGCGCTTTACGCCGGGCAGGGCTTCACACCGGGCGGCGCTTACTTACGCCGGGCGGTGCTTTGCGCCGGGCGGTGCTTTACGCCGGGCGGTGCTTTACGCCGGGCGGCGGGCGTCGGTCAGGAGGTGAGGACTCGCTGGTGCAGGGCGGTGACGGCGGCGCGGGCCGAGAGGAAGGCGCCGTGCTGCCAGGCGACTGCCTGGCTGAGCCAGTCGCCGGCGAAGTAGACGCGGCCGGCCGGTTGCAGCAGCAGGCGGAATCCGGTGCTGTCGTCCCACGGCGGATAGGCCCAGGCCGCTTCCAGGTGTGGGGTGCGCTGCCAGGCCACCGAGAACGCGGAATCGAGTTCGGAACGGTACTTCTCACCGTGGATCTTCACGCCCTGCGCGACGGCCCGGGCGGTCCGCTCGGCGGGGATCAGCGCGCCGTAGGTCTCGGCCGCCGGGCCGAAGTGGTAGTAGCCGACGAGCAGGCCGCGCCGGGCGTGGAAGTCGTGCGACGGATACCAGACCTGCGCGATGTCCAGGTCGGTCTGCGTGGCGCCGCCGTAGATCCGCAGGTCGTTCTCCCACCAGCGGTTGCGGTACTCCAGGCCGATCTTGCCGGCGGCGAACGGGAAGAACCCGGCGAGCGCGGCGGTCACGGTGGCGCCGAGGTTGTGCGGGACCTTGGCCATCAGGTGCGGAGGCAGCGTGGCGATGCAGAAGTCCGCGGTGATCGCGTGGTCCCGGCCGTCCTGCCGGTAGGTGACGGTGACGTCCGAGGCGCGGCCGGTCACGTTCAGCACCCGGGCGCCGAGGCGCACCCGCTGCCGGCCGGCCGCCGCGGTCAGGGCGGTCACGATCCGGTCCATGCCGCCGACCGGCTGGAACATCATCATCGCCTGGTCGTAGCCGAACTCGAAGCTCAGATAGCGGCCGACATCGCTCGCGAACACGTCGGACAGCGACGGCGGGCCGGGCAGTGGCGTGCCGGTGTTCTCGCCCGCTCCCGGGTACGCCGTGAAGCCGCGCCGGCTGGAACCGGTGTACTCGTGCGCGGGGCCGATGTCGCCGAAGTCCTCCAGGAAGGACAGCAGGCGCTCCCTGTCCTCGGCGGTCAGCCGGCCGTCCAGTGCGCCCTGGTCGGTAGCCTTGGCGAGCAGTTCGGAGACGTACCCGTACAGGTCGGCCTTCGCCGTCCGCATGCGGACCGGCGCACCGTCGCCCTCGTTGTAGATCAACGCGTCGGCGTTGGCGTTGACGAACGGCTGGATCGGGACGCCCAGCTCACGGCAGTAGTCGAGGGTGACCATCCACTGTGCGATGCGGGCCGGTCCGGCGTTGAAATAGGTGCCGGGCGAGAACGACGCGCGCTGGGTGTGCCCGTCGAGATCGGTCTCCGCCGTGCCACCGCGGACCGTGAGGTTGCGGCCGCCGGCGATGTCGCGCGCTTCCAGGACGGTGCAGTCGTATCCGGCTTTACCGAGCTCGTAGGCGGCGGTGAGCCCGGCGATGCCGCCGCCGAGGATCACGATCTTGCGGGCCGCGCGCCCGGTCAGGCGGAAGTCGGACGGGTGCGGCGGGCAGAACTTCGGTGTGGCGGCGCGCGCCGGTGCGAGCCCGAGGGCGCCCATCGTCGCGAAGAGTGCCCCTGCCCCGCCGCTGACACCCACCGACTGGAGGAATCTACGCCGAGTGACCTCTCCATCACGCATCGCCCGAGTCTCGCCGCCGCGGATAACACCGGCATCTATCGAACATTGCAGATTGGTTGCCGACCCCGCCGGCTGGACGCCAGCGGTGCCTTTCGGCGCGAAAACCACCGCTCAGCGCCAGCTGAGCCCGCCGGCTGGACGCCAGGGGTGCCTCTCGGCGCGAAAACCACCGCTCAGCGCCAGCTGGGCCCGGCGGCTGGGCGTCAGGGAAGCTGGGCGCCGGTGAGGGCTGGAGGTGCGGAGGGCGGCGGTTCGGGTGTGCGAAAGGGCGGCCCCGAACGGGGCCGCCCTTTTCAGCATCGCCTTGCGGCCGGGTCAGAACCAGACTTTTCGGCCACCGACCGGGCGGCCGACAGCGCCGAGGATCCAGAGCACCGCGCCGATGACCAGGAGAATGATGCCGATCGTGTAGAGGATCGACACCTTCAGGAAGATGCCCAGCAGCAGAAGGATGAGTCCCAGAACCAGCATGACTTTGCTCCGTTTCGTTCGCGGGCATCTCCCGCTGGCCCTCCTGTACCCAACGCATCGAAATACCAATCCGTGTGGATGGCAGGTCAGGTAACGAAGTGAACTCGAATGCGATCCGCCCCAGGAGCCGGCCGCCTGCGCGGACCGGCGGCGCGCGAGTTGCCCGGACCGCTCAACTGGTGAGCCTCATTCGGCGGCCCCGGTTCGGCGGGGGCGGCGTTTGGTGGTGCGGGCCGGTTTCGCGGTGCCGTTGCCGGCCGCTGCCTGGGCGACAGCTGTCACCAGCGGCTCGAAGGTGAGCCGGAGGTCGTTCTGCTCGCCCGCGCCGGTGATCCAGGCCAGCGGCGCATAGGACACGTTGATCCCGGCCGGCGCGGCGAGCAGCGGGCGCTGCTCGGTGTCTCTCGGCCATTCCACGTCGCCCGTGACGGTGCGGGCCGGGATCAGCCAGTAGTCGCCGGTGGCGTACGCGAAGTCCCCGGCCGCGAAGTAGATCTCCACGCCGTCCTCCAGCGGCAGCCAGCGGCCCTCCCGCAGCGGCACGCCCGACGCGTCGTCGCCGGCGTGGTCCCAGCGCCGCAGGTAGGGGTGCAGCTCCGGGCGGCGGCCGACGCCCGGATCGGGTTCGGCGGACAGGCGTACCCGCCGCCCGGCCGGGTCCACCTCCTCGATCCGCAGCAGCGGCAGCGGCTCGAGGCGGGCGGCGTACGCGGTGTCCACGACCTCCACCCAGTCACCCACCCGCAGGTCGAGCTTGTCGTCGCCGCCGAGGGTGGTCAGCTCGGCCCACGTACCGTCGATGTCCTCCACGCCGAACACCACCGAGCCGTTCTCCCGTGACCACTTCAGGGTGGACCCGGCGACCGGCCCGCCCTTGTGGATCTCCACCCGGTACAGCTGGTTCTCCGGCCCGCGATACCGGGCGCCCGGTTCGGCCAGGCCGGGGTGGTCGTCGGCGTCGTCGGGGCGCAGTGCCCGGGCGGCCATCCGGGGCTCGTCGTCGCGAACGGCCCAGTCGGCGAGGGCGGCCCGGACGGCGTCGGGGTCCGGGGTGCCGGTCAGCCCGAGTTCCTCCCCGGTCAGCGGGAGGACCTGCCAGCTCACCTTGAGGCGGGCCGCGGCGTCCGGCATGGCCGGGCCGAGTGCCACCTCACGCAGCGCCGGGTCCTCGGCGGCGGTCACCGAGCGCTCCCACACCTTCAGGTAGGCGAGGTACGGGAAGGCGCCCGGCAGCCGGTCGCCCTCCCGGTCCGGGTCGCGGATGCCGTCCGGCTGGGTGAAATAGGTCCACGGCTCGGGTTCCTCCGGCTCGGTCGGGGTGCCCTCGTCGGGCACGGCGATGCCGGCCACCGGCGGGGTCGCGTCGGCCAGGACACCGTCGACGTAGTAGCGCCCGGCGCCGATGGACAGGTCGTCGGGGGCGCCGCCCTTGCCGGGCACGTGGGTGATCTCGAATCCGGCGTCGTCGCGGGGCCCGCCGTCCGGGCCGATCAGGTCGGCGACGAGGGTGCGCAGCAGGTGGTTGTGGATCGCGGCCTGCTCGTTGAGGTCGGCGTCGAGGGTCACCCGGCCCTGCTGGGCGAGCACCATCGAGTAGTGCCGGCCGGCCCGGAAGGTGTCGCGGGACAGATCTGCGTGCATGTTCGGGGTCCTCCCTGGGCGGGTCAGGCGGTTCAGGAGACGTAGACGATCGCGGCGTCGACGCCGGCGGGTGTGTATTCGGCGAGCCGGGCGCGCAGGTTGTCCGCGCGCTGCGGCTGGTACAGGTCGTGGAAGGCGCCCATCTCGGAGCCGTCCTCGGCGCCACGGGTGATCTCGTCCGGGCAGGCCCCGGCGAGCTGGGCGTATCCGGCGGTGCCGTACCGCTCGCTGACCAGGACCGGGGCGGGGCCGGACGGGCAGCGGTAGCGGCGCGGCGTGCGCGATCCCGGCGGCAGGTAGCTGAACCGCACGCCGCCGGTCTGGCGCCGGGCCACGTGCAGCAGGCCGGTGAAGATGCTGTCCGAGGCAGTCGACACGGCGTGCACGTGCACTTCGCCGAGCACTGTCGTGCGGTGGGCGTGCAGGTCGGCGTGCGCGTGGCCGCCGTCGGCACCGGACAGGGCGGCCAGATCCCGGCCGGTCGCGTCCAGGATGCTGTCGTGCAGACGGATCGGCAGCGGGTCGGTGCGGACCTCGTCACCGAGCACCTGGATCGAGCCGAGCACGCACCTGTCGATGTGCACGGCGGCGGTGGTGCGCTCCAGTACGAGGCTGGCCTCCCGCGGTGACGACGGGGTGCACTCCGGTTCCAGCGACCAGCCGGGCACCAGGGTGGTGTGCCGCAGGGTCAGCGCGCCGAGCGGGCCGGTGGCGTGGATGCCGCGTCCGGTGACGAGCAGCCCGTCGATGGTCATGGACGGGCGTTCGTGCGGCGCGCAGTCGCCGTCGGCGCTGACGCGCAGGGCGTCGGGCTGGTTGCCGGCCCAGTCGAGCAGCCGCAGGACCGGCCGGGCGCCGTCGGCGGCGCGCAGCGTGAGGTGCTGGCCCGCGGCCAGGTCGACGTCGAGCGGCTCCGGGTAGGCGCCGTTGCCGGTGATCTCGATGACGGCCCGCGCGGGGCGGTCGGCGCGCCACTGGCGGTGGGCGTCGGCGATTCTCCGGTACGGCCGGCCGGCACCGACCTGGTAGACCGTCACACCGTCCGGTGTGGCGAGGTCACGAGGGTATTCGCCGCCGCCGAGGTCGTCGCTGAACGCGTGGTGGTAGGTCACCCACACCCCGGCGTCCGGCGCCGACCGGGAGTGGAACGCGATCCGGCCCAGCTCGGGGTCGATGACGACCTGGCCGCGCCGCGGGTGGTACCGCCAGCCGGTCAGGTCGGCCACGACGACGCTGGACGCCGGTACGAGCCGGTCCTCCAGCCAGACGGCCACCGACTTGCCCGGCCCGTAGTAGTCGGCCAGCCGGTCGGCGAAATGGCGCCGCCGCAGACGGGCGGGCACGTTGTCGACAGTGGCCAGGTGCGTGGTGGACGGCTCGGGTTCGGGCCTGGTCACCAGCTGGGTGTCGTTGCCCAGCAGCGAGAAGGTGTACAGGTTGCGGCCGCTGTCGACGCAGTGTGCCGGTGCGCGCGTGACGGAGTAGGGCTTGAGGCGCCACACGTAGAGCTTCACGCCGGTCGGGAGGTGGCCCCGGCGTACGTCCACGGTCCGCGCGATCGTCTCGAACGCGGTGCCGGCCAGGTCGAGGGCGCCGCCGTCGCGCAGGTCGGCGAGGCGGCCGCGGGCGGCGCGTACCGTGTCGGCCCGGCCGGTGCCCGAGCCGTACAACCGGACCGGCTGGGAGTGGGCCAGCAGCCGCGAGGTCTCCACCGCGCGGGCCGGCCAGCCGGCCGCCGACTCGGCGAGTTCCTCCAGCAGCGACAGGGTGCCTTTGCGGCGCCGGTACCCGACGGTGGCGGCGACGTCGCGGCGCGGGGCGAGCGCTTCGGCCAGTCGTCGCGCCGAGGTCTCGGACGGGCCGCCGTCGCACAGCCCTTCGCTGCGTATCCGCTGGTAACCGGCCAGCGTGCGGTAGCCGGCGAGCTCACCGATCAGGGGCAGCACCCGCGCGGCGGCGGTCTCCACGAACCAGTCCTGATACTGCTGGTCAGCCGTGCCACGAACGTGGTCGATCTGCTCGGCGATCACCGCGAGCAGGGCGCGCAGTGCTTCGCCCTCGTCCTGGCCGGCCTGCTGGTGCCAGCGCGGCAGCAGGCTCGCGAGTTCGTCGATCGTCCTCGGTGTGCCGGTCATCGGAGCTCCGTGAGGGTCAGGCCGGCGGGCGCCAGGGTGGCGAGCTGGGCGGGTCGGATGCCGCGGAAGGTGGTGACCGCCCGGCCGGCGGGCAGCGACCGCACGCCGGTGATGCCGGGGTTCAGTCGCACGAGTTCGGCCAGCGAAATGCCGGCCGCGGCGGCGACCTGGGTCAGGGTCTGTCCGCCGGTTGCGGTCACGCGGTGGATCTTTTTGACCGTACGGGCGTGCTGAGCCCGGATCTCGGACAGCGCCTCGGCCGGCCCGCCGGTGGTGGAGAAGACAGCCACGTCGATGTAGTCGACGCCGGTCACCGCGTCGGCGACGGCCATCACCTCGCTGAGGTAGGCGTCGCGGCCCAGATCACGTCCGGGGTAGCCGAGCCGGTGCAGCAGCGCCTGCCGCAGCCGTGGCCCGACGATCTCCCAGGTGTGGTCGGGCGCCACCCGCACCTCGGCGACCAGCCGCAGGGCGAGCAGCTCGCGCACGTCCACCCGTACCGGAAGCCGGGGGTCGCCGTGGCCGGCCAGGGCCGCACGCAGCGCGGGAAGCAGGTCGGAGTCCGCGGTGATCTCCACGTCGTCGACGCCGGCCACGGTGACGTGCACGATCCGGCGCCGGCCGTCGAACAGTTCGCGGGCGGCGGCCCGGCCGATGCCCACCCGGGAGCGGGCGAACTCGGCGTAGTCGTGGGTGGACAGCAGCCGGTCCAGGGTGGCGACGGCGAGCGGGATGCGCCGCCGGGCCAGCCCGGGGCCGTCCGGGTCGGTGCCGCCGGTCGCCGGTACCGGGTTGAGCACGCCGGTGACACCCAGTGGCCGGGTGACCGCCTGGGTGATCCGGCCGGCCGGCAGGTTTCCGGCCGCGCCGGTGCCGAAGCGGTAGCGGGCGCGGACGTTCTCCTGCCCGGTGGGCAGCCGGGCGCCGTGCACGCCGTCGCCGAAGGTGACGGTGGTCCGCCCGTCCGGCGTGGTGCCCAGCACGTAGACCCGCTCGCCGGGGCCGCGCCCGGCCAGGCTGTCCACCCGATGCCAGAGCAGGCCGTCGATGCGGATCTCCAGCACCGGCCGGGCGCCGGACGGGCCCGGGTCGGGCAGCCAGGTCAGCGGTTCCTGCCAGAGGGTGAAGGTCTGGCCGGCGGCGGTGGCGTCGCCGCTGCCGATCGGTTCGTCGCGGCTCTCGCCGTTGCTGGCCGCGACGACGTTGCCGAGGATCCGGATGGTGTCGCGCCGGTACCGGCCGTCGAGGTCCCCGGTGAGGACGAGCGTGGTGTGCGGGTGGTCGCCGGGGGTCTGCGGGTCGGTGCCGTGCTCGACGGCGGCGATGAAGGCGATCTCGGTGCCGGCGGGCCCGGTGACGGCCAGGGTGCGGCCGGGTTTGAGGTCGCGGTGGAGTTCGGCGAGTTCGACGCGGTTGCCGTGCACGTCGTCGTCGAGCGGCCGGCCGGCCGGGCGCAGCGGTTCACCTCCGGCGTACACGGTGGTGTCGCGGATCTGTGAGAGCAGCACGTCGTGCTCGTCGAGCCACGGGTCTTCGAGGGTGAGCTGGGTGCCGCGGCCGGTCGTGCCGAACGCGCTGTAGGTGACCGTGCGGACCTCGGTGACCCGGGTGATGACCAGCGGGAGACCGGTCTTGCCGGGGCGTTCGACGGCGACGGCACTGCCGGCGGTGATGCCGGGCAGGACGGCGTCCAGCGGCAGGACGGTGCGGCGGCTCAGGTCCGGGACGGTCGCGATGCCGATCTCCAGCGAGGCGGGCTGGGTCGCGGCGGCGTAACTGACCGTGATCTCCTGGCCGTCGATCACGATCGGCTCGCGTTTGCCGGGGGCCAGTTCGATCGTACGATCATCGACTTTGACTGTGATGTGCCGGTCCTCGCCCGGGGTGTTGATGACCAGCTGGTGCGCCGGAAGCCCGGCCTGAAGGTCGACGGTGACCGCCTCGGCCGTGCCGGTCACGGTGATCCGGCCGGTGCCGAGGCTGAACGTCTTCGCCGCGGTGGGCAGGTCCTCGGTGTGCTGGACGGTGCCGTCCGGCTGGGCGTGGATGAACTCGGCGCGCAACGCCATACGGCCCGCGGTGTCGAACACCACGCGGGTGGTGGTCAGGGTGGCACCGGGCAGCGGCCAGTCGGTCAGGTTGATCACCCGGCCCTGCTCGTCGCGGACCGGCTGCAACGCGGCCCGCGCACCGAACGGGGCCGCGGTCACCCGCAACGCGATCAGGCTGGTCAGCGCGTCGTCCGGCGAAGCTGCGCGACGCCCGGTACGGACGGGTTCGGCGGACGCCTCAGCGCGGATGCCGCCCAGGTCGAGGGCACGGTCGGCCAGGTCCGCGAGGACGGCCTCCAGCTCGTCGAACCAGTCGGCGACCGCCTGTTGCGAGCCGGCCACGGCCGCGGCCTCGGTGAGCCGCTCACGCGGCTCGGCCAGGCGCGCGGCGAACGCCTCACCGGTCGCGATCCCGTCCAGGCCGGCGCGCAGCGGTGCCAGCACCAGGGCGTCGACGTCGGCGATCAGCGTGCTGACCGGGCGCGGGTTGGGGGCGGCGGCGCCCGAGGCGGTGATCCACCGGCGCAGCTCGGCGATCAGTTCGGTCAGGCTGGGCGGCGGCGAGGAGGGCAGGCCGATCGCGGTGACGTCCCGGTCCCGGTCCACCCGGATCCGGGCCACCGGCACCAGCCGCCGGGTCGCTGTGTCACCGGCGCCGAACAGGAACAGCAGCCGGTCGCCGGCGGCCAGCAGCGTGTTCGTGCCCACGACGGAGATCTCGGCCCGGCGGCCCAGGTCGTCGGGATACAGCAGGCCGGGCCGGTGACGGCGGACCGCCAGCTCGTTCCAGGCGGCACGGGCGGTCAGGTCGGCGTCGGTCTCGAAGGTCTGCGGCTGCTCGCCGGTGGTGACCGGCACGCTGCGGCTGCGCGATCCGCGCGGGATCAGCACGTCCGCGTCCGCGCCGCCGGGCTGCGAACGCGGGTCCAGCCGGTACGCCAGGTGGGTGTCCGAGGCCAGGCCGGGGCGGGGGCGGTGGTCGACCAGGCGGCCGAGCAGGCCCAGGGACCGCTGATCGCCGGCGGTACGCAGATAGCCCTCGGCGGCGATCCGCGCGGAGTGGAAGGTGAGCAGGTCGGCGGCCACTGCCGCGGCGTCGAGCAGGGCGATGGCCGGGTCGTCGGTGGTGCGTACCGTCAGCCCGCGCAGCGCCGGATGATCCGGGAGCCGGTCCAGCATGGCGGCCAGGAACGCGCCGTGGCCGGTCGGGGTGTCCACGTCACTCGCCTCCGTCGATCAGGGTGATCACCAGGCGGCCGTTGCCGGGCCGGTCCGGGTCGTTGTCGCACTGCGCGATCTCCAGCGGGCCCAGGCGCAGCAGGCCGGCCGCCAGTTCCCCGGCGTCGGCCTCGAACTGCCGGCGCAACCGGGTGATCCGGGCGCTGCGGACGCCCCTGACCGCGGCGGCGAGGGCGGTGAGCCGGCTGACCCGTACCGGGTCGCCGAAGCTGACCGCGTCGGGGCGGAAGGCGGCGAGTAGCCTGCGGTGCAGCTCGGCGGCGATCCGGCCCCGCTGGTGGCCGGGGACGGTACGGACCTCGAGGACGATGTCCAGCGGGATCGCCCGCGCGGGTTCCACGATCAGGTCGTGGCCGATGCGCCGGTAGGACTCCAGGCGGTGAGCGACCTCGTCCAGCAACTGCGGCGACGGGGTGCCGGTGCCGTAGGCGTCCACCGCGACGTGCGCCTCGGTGACGCTGCCGGTCCACCGCAGTTCGGCGGCGGCGCGCTGCACGCCGGGCAGGGCGGAGGCGAGCTCGGCGTAGTCGGCGGCGGTGACGGCGCGCAGGCGGCGGCGGGTCAGGTCCAGCGGGGCGAGGTGGCGGACCTGGTCCACCGGCTCCGGTTCGGTGCCGCCGGCGGCCGGGAGCGGATTGCGGACGGCCACCACCGGCGGGCCCGCGGTGTCCGGCCGGCCGGGATCGTGGGAGATCACCAGGTGGGTGATCGTGTCGGCGCCGACGTTGCCGGCCGTGCCGCCACCCACCCGGTAGCGGACCTCCAGTTTCTCCTCCGGTGCGGTGGCGCCGTACCGGCCATCGCCGAACCGCAGTGCCAGCCGGCCGTCGTCGCCCAGCTCACCGGTGAAGTGCCGGTCGCGGGGGCCGCTGCCCAGCAGGTCACGCCGGGGTGTCCAGGTGCGCCCCCGAAGGTGTGCCGTGACGTCCGGCAGGGCCTGCCGGGGGTCGCCCGCCAGCGCTGACATCGGGCCGTGCAGCACCGGGTCGCCGGGGTGCAGGCCACCGGCGTACCGCTGCCCCCAGCTCTGTTCGATCTCGTCGGCGATGTGCGCCCTCAGCACGGTGCCCGCGCGCGCCCGGGCGGCCAGCACGTCGAGCCGGCGCCGTTTGCCGGCGAGCAGCCGTGCCGAACGATGCAGCAGGTCACGCAGTGCGCGAACCGGCTCCGCACGCAGTTCGGCCTGCTCCCGCGAACCCAGGCCGAACAGGGCGGTCAGCTCGTCGACCTCGGCGTCGGACAGGCCGTCGCGGTCGCCGGCGCTGCGCCACAGCGCGGTCAGCCGAGCCCGGGCCCGCACCGGGATGCTCGCCAGGTGCGCGGCCTGACCGCTGCGGACGTGCTCAGGCAGCGGGTACGGCACCGCCTGGGTGACCGGCCACTGCGGCAGCACGTGCGGGGCGCCGAGCCGCTCGCTGACCGACCGGCCGTGATCGACGACGATGGTGTTGCCGTGCGCCACGGCCTCGGGCAACGGCAGCGGGGCGGTGAGCGCGTCCGCGGCGGACCAGGTGATCTCCAGGACGGGCTGATCGGTGAGCCGGTCCACGGCCGGTGCGACGGTCTCCAGCCGGACCGCCTGCCGGTGCGCCGCGGACTCCAGGACCAGCACATCGCCGGCGCGCAGCGACAGGGCCCGCCGGTGGCTGTCCGGGTCGGGCCGGTCGTCGCGCAGCGTCGCCGCGGTGGCACCGGCCGGCAGCACGCCCTGCTCGTCGTCCCAGATCCAGAACCGGATCGCGTAGTGGTCGGGATCCAGCCGCACCGGGTGCCGGTCGAGCGGCTCGAAGACCTCCACCGCGCCGGACTCGTCCAGCCGGGCGAGGTCGCGGTCGGTGATGACGGTGGCGGTGGTGTCCGGCACCGCGGTGGCGAACCGGTACTCGCCCGGCTCCAGGATGACCGGTTCGGCCACGTTCACCACGACGACGGCGCGGGCGTTGCAGCCGTCGTGCATCGGGTAGTCGATCAGCCGGACGTGCCGGCGCACCGACACCCGGCGGCGGGCGGTGTCCAGGTACGCCTCGGTGGCCACCGCGTCCTGCTGGTAGGAGATCTGGTCGGCGGTGTAGGCGAGCAGCTCGACGAGGGTGACGCCCAGGTCGGCGGGGTTGCGCTCGGCCCACCCGGGAATCGTCAGCGCCAGCCGGTCCAGCAGCAGCCGCCGGACCGTGTCGTAGTCGCGGGCGGTGTAGTCGATCACCGGTGCGGGCGCCGCCGGTGTGCCGCCCTCTCCAGGACCGGCCGGGTCGAACGGTGCCGGCAGCTGCGGCCAGAACCGGAACTCGGTGCCGAAGTAGCGCTGGTCCAGGCCCGGGTAAGGGCGGGTGCCCGGCCGCCCGTACTCGTCGGTGGCGACCAGCGACAGCCGGTACCGGGAGGTGTCACCGGGCCGGTCGACGGTGACGTGCAGCCGGTCGTCGATCTCCGGGTCGTCGGCGTGCTCCACCGACGCCTCGACGGCCGTGATGCCGGTGACGCGGCGGCCGCCGTCGATACGCACGTTGCCCGGGACCAGCTCGTCCGGCGCCCGGCCGAGGAACGTGACGGTGAGCCGCAGCCCGTCGTCGCTCACCTCGACCTCGTCCACCCCGTTGTGGTGGGCCGCCCGGATCGCCGCACGCCTGTTCATGCTCGCCCCTCGAAGATTTCCTCGCGCTCGCTGCCGGTACGCCGGACGGTGTAGCCGAGGCGCACCCGCACGGTCACACCCGCGGCGCTCAGATCCAGGGACCGCACCTCGATCAGGTCACCCAGCCAGCGCTGCAGGCTCGCCCGGACCGACAGCTCCAGCGCCGCGAGCAGCTCCGGGCCGGTCGGCGCGAACACCAGGTCCAGCAGGCCGCAGCCGAAGTCCGGTCGCATCGGCCGCTCTCCCGGGCTGGTGAACAGCAGCTGTTCGATCAGGTCGCGGGTGTGTTCGCCGTACGTCGCCCCCGCGGTTCGCCCGCGCGCGCTGACGCGGAACGGGAACGCGATGTCGGTTCTCATTCCTAGCCCCTCCTGGGGAAGATCTGCCCGTTGATGTCGACCCCGAGGCCGGACACCAGGACCTGGCCGTTGATGTCGACCGCGCCGCCGGTGATCGAGATCGCCCCGCCGTTGCCGTCCTCGAGGCGCACCCCGTCACCGTCGATCCGCACGAAAGCGCCGCTGCTCGCCTGCAGCAGCAGCCCGCCGCCGGGGGTGTCGAAGACGACCAGCCTGTTGCCGGCCCGGGTCTGGATGACCACGGGCTGGGTGGGCGGCTCGGCCTCCTGCGAGGTCCGTGCGTCCGGCGGCAGCTCGCTCGCGTCGCCGTACCAAGTGCCGGACCAGATCGGATGGCTCGGGTCGCCCTGCTCGAACTCGATCCACACACCGGCGCCGACCGCCGGCACGGTGAAGTGCCCGAACCCCTCGCCGGTGAACGGCAGGCACGGCAGCGCCCAGGTGGACACCTCCCGGCCCAGCACGTCGGGAACCTCGGCACGGATCCGGGCGATCCGCCGGGGATCGGCGTTGTCAGCGACCCGGCCCCGGTACTTGCCCGGGAAACGGTTGCTCGGTTCTGGCATCTGCGCTGCTCCCCTCAGGGCCGCACGGTGTCGCTGCGGGCCACCATTCCCTCGCGGGAAATGGTGAAGTTCTGTAGGTACGTCCCGGGCCGCAAGGTGTGCGTGACCGAGGTGACGAAGTAGTCGCCGTCGTACGCGACCCCCGCGCCGCGCACACCGACCAGCTCCCGGGGCCGCAGCACGTAGCCGTACCTGGTCACGTCGAGCGACCCCGACCCGGCGATCGCGTCCGCCGACGTCGCCGCCCGGGCCAGCAGTTCGGCCTGCGCCTGCGCGGTGCTCAGCTTCGCGGTGTTCCGAAGGCTCGGCCGTTTCAGCGCCTCCGTCGGGTCCCGCCCCAGCGGCGGCCGCAGCGGGTCGATCGGCGGCTGGGCCAGCTGGCTGATCTCGCGGGTGGCGGGATCCTGCACCAGCGCGGTCGGCTCCTCCCGCGCCAGCCCGTCGTAGGCGAAGGTCAGCTGGTCCACCGTGGAGTTGGCGTCCATGTTGACCGACAGGGCGTGCTGCCGCTGCCCGGTCCGGATCTGCGGTCCCCAATAGGCGGTCGAGCGTCCCGGCTCCGGCCCCGGGTCGAGATAGAACGTGTAGCCGTTGGCCCGGGCCAGCTGGTTGAGATACTGCAGGTCGGTGCCGCTCTGGAAGTCGATCCGCTCGGTGGCGTCGGCCGGCTGCGGAACCTGCTCGGTGACGACCCGGGGTGTGATCCCCAGACCCGCGTACCGGCGCAGGATCAGCTCGGCCCGCTGCGACGGCGCCAGGTTGGGGAAGCCCTCCGCGCGCTCCTCCAGATCCATCGCCAGCGTCAGATCCTCACCGGTGACGGTCAGCGTGGACTGCCCCGGCCGGTTGCTCGACCCCACCTCCTGCCGGGTGATCAGCCCGTCGAAGATCACCGTGGCGGTGCCACGAAGCACCGTGGTCATCACCACCCGGGTCTTGGGGTGGAAGAACCGCTCCGGCAGGTAGCGGCGGGCGATCGGCCCGTTCTTGGTCAGGTCGAAGGCGAGCTGGAACCCGCTGCGCTCCCCCGCCGTGGCGGTGATCTGCGCGGACAGCAGGGCGTCGGAGACCTCGGCCGGGATCGGCCGGGCCAGCTCCCGGCCCATGCTGAGGTTCAGATACAGCGGACCGCGCCCGAACGGCTGCTCAGCCAAGACCGCCTCCCTGCCCCGGAATTCCGATCCGCCGGCCGGGTTCCGCGGTCAGTTCGCGCGGATCCAGCACCGGGTTGGCATCGGCGATCCGCCACCACTGGTCCGGTGCGCCGAAATAGCGCTGCCCCAGATGATCGGGCCGCTCGACCGCGGTCACCGTGTGCGGGACCGTGTCGTCCGCCGCGGGCAGCGGCGGCAGCAGACGATGTTTGGCGTAGCGCACCTCGGCGCCGCCCGGCAGGGTGTGCACGGCGATCTCCGCGTCGGCGTAGCGGCTGGTCCGCGGGTACGGTCCCGCCCCGGGAATGCCGTCGAACGCGGACCGGTACGGCTCCGGCATGATCAGCTCACCACCCTGCGAGCCAGCTGTTCCTTCATCGCCAGGTGGGCGAGGTAGAAGTCAGCACCGGGATGACCGGCGGGCAGGTCGCTGACGGTGAGGATCTTGAAACCGAGGCTCAGCGAGGCGCGGATCGGGTTGAGGTTGACGTCGAAGGCCTGCTCATTGACCGAGAACTCGGTCAGCCGGACCGGCATGATCCGCTTGTCACCCCAGGTGAACAGCGTCAGCGGCATCTCGATCGGCGCGACCTCGATGGCACCGCGCCGGGCCGCCGCGATGGACTCCCGCAGCTGCGCGACGGTCGGCTGCACCAGCATCTCGAGCGCCGCGAGCTGCGGATGGATCCCGTCCGGCGCGGCGACGTCCAGCTGATCGGTGGCGTCGATCTCCGCGGTGATCTTCCACTGCTCCTCGGCGGGCCCCTTGAGCCGCAGCGCCTCGTTGCGGTCACCGTCGGTGCCGCTCCCGCTGGAGCCGCCGGTCCCGCCCGCGGCCTGCGGCTGGATGGTCCGCTCCAGCGAGTCCGGGTTGAACTGCATCACGATGACCCGCTGCGGCGCCCCACTGTCCGGATCCACCACGACGATCCCGGCACGGATGGCGCGGGGTATGTCGGTGAACGTGCTCACAGGCGAGCCTCCAGTCGGGTAGCCAGATCGGCATAGTCATGCTCGGGAAACAGGACCGGGAAAAGGTCGAGCATCCTGCGCAGGCGCGCAACCGTTTCCCGGAACGCAACGCCTCGTAAAGACACGTCCGTGAACAGGAATTGCCATCCGAAGACTCCTTTGGTGAGCAGGAGCGCTTCAAGGTATCCGCAATAGGTGAGTTCCATAGGAATCAGGTCTGAGTCGTATTCCGGCCCGACGGTGAGTCGCGGGTCGTAGTACCACAGCGGCAGCGGAGTGACGTCTTTCACGAGCCTCATCGCTGCGAAGGTTCCGGTTCCGGCATGCTGCGGAAAATCGATCACCCGCAGTTCGGAGAAGACTGCCAGATCTTGCTCGTTCGCGGTGTCCGGGGTGAACTGCGGAGGGCCGAGAAGGATGGAGTCGTAGAGGTCCCGGATCCGGAACTCGCCACCGAGCTCGGGCGAGCCCTCCCGGGTACGCCATCGGCAGGACAGCTCGATGAACCAGATGTTGCACTCCAGCAGCGACGGATCGAAGATCACGTCGTCGAATTCCACGAAGAATGAAACCGTCTCCGGGTTCTCGGTCAGCACATCGGTCTGCGGACCATTCGTGTGGAAGTCGACGCCCAACTCGTCGCAGGCGAGGATGGACTCGAGCGAATCCACGTGCCTGCGCTCATTCGACGTCAGCGGACGCCAAGGTTCTGCTCCGGTGCCGGTAATCGGATGCCTCCCTTCCTAGAACGGCAGCGAACGTCCGGTCCGCTGGATATCTGCGAGCCTGTCGCGGAACTTGGGGAAATAGGGTGTTGCCCGGCCACTCCTGCGATTGGCCGCCTCGTACGAGAGAATCGCACCGGCGAGCTCAGCCGCCGAGAGGACGTCACGCCCCTTGTCCCTCTGCCACTTCCTGATCGCCTCGTACGCGAGGTCCGCGAACTCCGGCGTCTCGTTCAGCAGGTGCTTCAACTGCCCCTTGGTGGCGGTATTCAGACGGATCTTGGCGGGCGTCCCGGGCTGGGGCGGTTTTTCGGGCGCAACGTGGAATTCGTGAAAGTTCCGCTTGGTACCGGCATCCTGCTTGATCCACTTGCTCGTATTCTGGTGATGCTGCAACTCGTGCCGGCCCCATCGAGCCTGGATGTAGCTCGGGAATCCCTGGTAGGGACCCGGGTGGTAGTTGACCCGGATGCGGTACCAGATCGCGACCTTGTTCGGCGTCTCGTCGGCAACCCCCAGGTATCCGTATGCCTGCTTCTCGATGTTGTCCTTGAACTTCGTGTTGACCGACGGGCCACGCGCCGGTACCAGGTTGGATCCCAATGCCGGTCCCCCGAGCTGCTCGGACAGCAGGTGCATGCGGACCCACCAGTTCGAGGGATCTGTGTTGAGGCTGTACAGGTTGAGGTGGCGGAATCCGATCGGTTCGTTACGCAGGGCCTGGCTCGCATCGGATCCGTGGCTGTTCGCGTACTTCTTGGTGATGTACTCAGCCTCGAAGTCCTGTGCCAGCCGGTTGTTCGCAAAATCGGGAACTCTGGTGGGTGGCAGATCAGGATCGGCCTGGACGTCTAGGTAGTCCTTGACGTCACCCTGCAGGTTGTTCTTCCCCCGGATCACGCGTCGACTCGGATTAAGCGTCGCACGGACGATGAAGTTCGCCCCGTCGCCGAGCCTGCGCAGCACCGTGAGCCGGAAATGCACCCTGAGCGTGTCCAGCAGAGCGTCGTGTGCGGGCACCGCCATGCCGTCCCGCAAGCGTGGGCGCAGGATGTTCCGCAGGCGCGCGACGATGTCATCAAGGCGATCCTCCTTGGCGTCCTTCGAGTTCTCTTTCTCCCTCGTCTCGTCTCGTGGACGGGAGGGAACCCGCGGCCGGTCCGGGTCATCGTCCTTGGGACGCCGACCGTCGGCGTCCTCGTCCCTCGGCTTACGCGGCGTCCCCGCATCATCCCGGTCAGCCGGTGCACGGTCGGCCGGCTGACCGCGTTTCGGCGTGGCCGGATCAGTGTCGTCCGCCCTGCCGGGCTTTTCCTTCGACGTGGGCTTCACGTGGTCGGGCCCCGCCGGTGGCTTGGCGCGCGGCACAGGCTTCGGCGCCACCGGCGGCGTCGGGCGAGTGTCCGGCTTCTCATCCGCAACCGTCTTTGGCTTGCCGTCCCTGTCCTTGGACGTGGCAGGGGGAACCTTCGCCGGCGCCGTGGCGGGCGTCGGCCGCGACGGCACCGCGGTGTCCGCCCGGCCGGCCGGGGCCGGAGTGTCGCTCCGACCGGCCGGAGACGATGTGCCGGGGCGGCCGGCCGAGGACGGCATGTCGGGCTGACCGGTCCGGGAGGGCGTGCCGGGGCGACCCGGCGGCCTGTCCGGTGCGCCCGTCGATCTGGTCCCGGGCCCCGCCGAGGGCCGCCCGTCGGGTCTCGGAGGCCGCGGCGTGGTGCCGGGTCTCGGGCCGGCAGCGGGGCGGGGGCGCGGTGTGGTGTCCGGTCTTCCGCCGGTGACGGACCGCGGTGCACCCTGCGGTGCTCCCAGGTCCGGCCGGCCGGTGCCGGGCTCGCCCGGTCGCCGGTCGCTGCCTGCCGGTCCGCCTCCGTCGCGGGGTGGCCGGCCGGGAGCGTCGCGATTCTTGCCCTTCAGCATGCGGGCCGCCACACCCTTCAGGCGCTTGCCCACCTTGGCCACATACTTGCCGATCCCGCTCATCAGCGCCTCATAGGCCAGCTCCAGCAGCGCCACGATCCCCGCAGCCACCGCCTTCGCGAACAACACCCCCGCGCCACCCTGCCGGACCGAGATCAGCCAGGCCAGGACCGCGCCGATCGCGCGGAGGATCTCGGCCAGGGCGCCGATCGCCACCTGGATCGCGTCGATCACCGCCATCACCCAGCCCGCGCCGGGGATCAGCTTGGCGATGATCTTGGTGATGACGATCTCGCCGATGATGAAGGGGAGCATCGGGACGATCGCGTCCCAGGTCTCCTTGACGATCTTCTCGAGGGTGAAGCCGCCCTTCACCAGGGTGTCGATGACCGCCTTGCCGACACCCAGAACCTCTTCGATCTTGGACTGGAACCACTGCTTGACCGCGGCCTTGACCTCGCGGAACAGGTGGTTCTTCGCGCCGTCCACCGCTGAGTTCTTGGCGCCGCTGAGCCAGCCGCCGGGATCGGAGAGGAAGTCGATCGCCACGAACAGGAAGGTGCCCAGCATGCCCAGCAGCTGGGAGGCCATGGCCAGGTACTGCTTGAGCGCGTCCACCACCGCCTTGATGGCGGTCATCAGGGCCTGGAACAGGATCTTCAGCAGGTCGCCGAGGAGGCGGCCCAGCATGTCCAGGAGGTCCTTGATGATCTGTTTCAGCTTCGCGGCGAGCTTGTTGACCAGGTCGATCGCGGCCTTGATGAGGCTGGTGATCAGGTTTCGGATCTTCCTGGCCAGCTCGATGATGTCCCGGACCATGGCCTTGGCGAACTCGATCAGGTCGTCGATCAGCGTCTTGATCGCGTTGACGATGAAGGTGCGGGCCTCGTTGATCCAGCGTTCGACGGTCTCCTTGAACGTCTTGATGAAGCCGACCACCGCGTCCCGGGCCGCCTTGATCACCCGTACGATCGCTTTCTTGATCTCGATGACCTTGTCTTTGATCCAGTCGAAGGCCTTGGTGATCCAGTTCCCGGAGTCCTGGACGGCGGTGTCGCGCTTCTGGTTCGCCTCCCGCTCGGCCCGGCCCGCCTCGTCCTGGATCTTCTTGGTGCTGCCGGTCTTCTCCTTCGTGACGTCGTCGTCGGCCTTCTTCTCCCGGTCGGTGACGTCCTTGCGGACCTTCACCTGCCGGTCGGACTTCGTGGTGCCGAGCTTCGACAGCTCGGTGTCCTGGTCCCGGCGCCAGACCGCCCGCTGGGTGTCGACGTCGGCGAACGCGGTGTCCCGTTCACTCTTCTGGCTCTGGGTGTTGACCGTGACCTCGGTAAAGACCTTCGACCGGTGGCGCTCCTGTGATTCGCGGAAGCCCTGGTCCTTGGCCTGCCGACCCTGCGACATGCCCTGCTGACCCTGCTGGAACGAGGCCTGCATGCGCGGCCCGTTGTCGTGCTCGGCCACCTTGGAGGCCGCCTCGGCCGGAACCACACCGGTCGGCGCGCTGCCCGCGGCGACGGGGGTGCCGCCGGAGCGGGCGGGCACGTCTGCCTCCATCTGCTCCGGTGGGACATCGGGGTAGACCTGGTCCTCGCCCATCCCCCGGCTCGCGTCGTCCCGCCCCGCGGAAACGGTGTCCTGCCCCTTGGTGTCGACGGCGATTCCCTGTTCCGCCGAGGTCTGCTCGGCGGCGCCGCTCGCCTGCACGCCCGGCGCGTTGCCGGCCATGGCCTGCTTCAGCGCCTCGTCCTTGGTCGGCAGCCCGGCGAACTTGGCCGCGAGCTCCGTCGGATCCACTTCGAAGCCCAGCTTGCTCGCCACCCACCCGAGGCCGAAGCCCAGCGCCATCTTGAAGGTGTCCCAGCCGCTCGGCCCCTCCTCCTTCTCGGCCTCGATCGGCCCGTCGGGCTCCTTCGCGCCGGTGACCTCGGCCTTCTCCTGGTCCGGCGCCTGGGACCGCTTCGCCGGATCCTGGGAGTACTGCACCGGCGCATCGGTCTTCGGGTCACCGGACAGGGTTTGCGGTGCCCCTGCCGGGCGCTGCATCGCCGGCGGGGCCGCGGCCAGGTTCTTGTGCTCGTCGCCGACAGACCGGTCGGCACCGCTGCTCACGCTTGTCATCGACTCGAGCGCACGGTGCGGTTTCAGCTGCGCCGCGGTGGCCAGTCCGGCCTCGGGCGACACCGTCGACAGGTTCGGCGCGGGTGCGGACTCCTGCGCCGCCTTCTTGATCGGCGCCGCCGCGCTTCCACCACTGCGGCCACCCGGCGCCGGCGCGGCCTCCGACGACGAACCCTCCGGGGCCGGGGCAGCGGTCAGACCAGGGGCCGGGGCAGCAGGAGCAGGGGCAGGAGCGGGGGCAGCAGGAGCGGGGGCCGGGGCTGCGGGCCCGGGCGAGGCGGGTGCGGGTTCAGGTGAGGGCGTTTCTCGTACGGTCGTCTGCTCACCGATCGGCGCCGGTGCCGTCGCGACCTCGGGGGGTGCGGCAGGCGCGGCCGGAGCCGGTTCGGCCACCGGAGCCGCCGGGGCAGTGCTGGTGTCTCCGGAGCCGCCGGCCGCCGGGCTGTGCTCGGCGGGAGCCGGTGCCGCCTGACCGGCTGCCGGCTGCTGGGTTGCCTTCTCCGGCGCGGCCGGGGTCCGGTCGCCCGCGGCCGGCGTACCTTTCTCCTCCTTGGCCGCCTGCTCCCGCTCCGGGCTGCCGGGTTCGGACCGACCGGCCGCGGCCTGCACCGTGGTCTGCGCGTCCACCGGACCGGCCTTCGGATCGGCACCGCTGGTCGGGCTGCGCATCGCGGCACCGGGCGCGGGCGGCGCATCGAGGACCGGATCCGCGTCCGGCGAGCCCGGGAGTTCCGCGCCGGGCTCGGCCTCCACCTCCACCGGCCGTTCCGGCTCCACCGGTTGCCGCTCGGCCTCGGCCTGCGCCGCCGCGTCCTCGGCGTCCTCCGCATCGCGTTCCGCCTGTACCTGGTCGGCACGGGTGACCGGCGGAGCCGGGAACGACGGCATCGGCGCCGTGGCACCGGGGCCGGCCCGGTCCGCTGTCGGGATCCCGGACACGTCGGGATCCTGGGCCGGCAGGAAGTCCTCCGGCCGGAGGGTGATGTCCCAGGCGCTCGGCAGCCCGCCACCGACGTCCACCTCGGATTGGTGGGTGGGCGGCGACTCAGCCGGTGGTTCCTCCTGGAGACCTTCGGTGTCCTGGTTGCGTACCGGATCGAGGGTGCTGACCGCACCGGACAGCTGGGTGTCCTTGCCGGAGACGGCCGGCGAGCCGGTCGGCACGTCGATCCCGCGCTTGTCCTCGGGCTTCACCTGCCTGCTCGCGGCCACCGCCTCGGCCGCCGCCGGCCGGTTCCGCGCCGCGGACTCCTCCGGGCTCGCCACCGGCGTCTCCTGCCGCGGGGCCGCCTCCGCGGCCGCCTTCTCAGACCCGCCCTGTGTCCCGCCCTGTGTCCCGCCCTGCGACCCAGAGGCCTCCTGCTGAGCGGGCGCCGGCGCCGATGCCTCAGCCTGAGTGGGTGCCTCAGCCTGAGCGGGTGCCGAGCCCTGAGCCGGTGCCGAGCCCTCAGAAGGTGCCGCGCCCTCAGAAGGTGGTTTCACCCCAGAACCCGGCTCGGGTTCGGCACGCTCAGCCAGCTCCCGCTCCAGCCGCAACTGCTCGGCCAGATCCGGCTCGGCCACCGGCGCCTCGTGCGCACCCGGCTCGGCCTCGTAGCCGTCCTCCACCTCGTCCAGGAAGTCCAGCACCCGCTCGTACTCCGTGCTGAGCATCCGCCGTTCCAGGCATCCGAGCACCGGCTCGACAAGCTGCTCCGGAAGCCGCGACAGCTGAACCCGGGTCCGCTTGGACCAGTCAGCCGGGTCACCGCGCAGCGTCCGCAGAATGTTCGCCGCCAGCCGGTCCGGAAGCGTCGCCGGATCCAGCCGCTCACCCCGCAACCGGTCCGCGGTGACCGTCGCGTACCGCATCCAGCCAGGCGTCGGCGCCTCCGGCTCGATGTCGACGTCCTGCGGCCCCTCCGCCGTGCGGGCCGTCTCCTCCGCCGCCCGTTCGGCGGGCTGCTCGGCCAGGCTGACCGCACCGTCGTCGCGGCCGGCCCTCAGCGCGCCGAGCCCCTGCGGGTCCTGCACGGTGTGCAGCAGTTCGTGCGCGAGCAGCCGCCGCCCGTCGGCGGTGCCGGGCTGGAACGCTCCGGCCCGGAAGAAGATGTCCGGCCCGACGGCGACCGCGTCCGCACCGAGCAGCGTGGTGAGCGCGTCCGCGTCCCGGTCGGTGTGCAGCCGCACCTGCCCGAAGTCGTATCCCAGCCGCTCCTGCGCCTCGCGCCGCACGCTGAGGTCGAGCGGCTGCCCGGCCCCGCTGACGATGTTCTTCGGCTCGGGCGTGTGGCGGGCACCGGTCCGGTTCTGCTTGCGGCGCTTGCTGTCACGCGACGAGGACTGCCGGTCCTGCCCGGCTCGGGTCGAGGTCATCGCGGCGTCCCCCGTACCTCTCGGCTCTGACCGCACAGCCCGGCGTGCACGGACCTGGCCAGGGCGACGCCCAGCTTCTGCGGCGAAGCCGCGGGACCCAGCGGAGGCAGCCCGGCGAGCGCGTCCACCTCCCGGCCCTCACCGAACGCCGGCGGTACGCCCCGCGCGCGCACCAGCCGGGTCAGCTCGGTGGTGAACGCGGCCGACACCAGGTCCAGGTCCATCGGCGCGTCGAAGCCGTCGAACACCAGCTCGCCGATCTCCACGTGGACGTCGCGGTTCAGACCCATCCGCGCACCTCCCCCGGTGTCAGCGAGCGTTCGAGCTTGAGGTATTCGGTGCGGGCGGCCGCGAGCAGGTGCCGCATCTGGAGCTTGTCGCCCTCCTCGGCGGCCAGGAAGGCACCGGAGAGGGCGATGTTGCGGATCGAGCCGCCGGCCACGGTCAGCTGAGCCAGCAGCTGCGGATCGAGGCCCTGTGCCGGGGTCTGCGCGGGCAGGACCCGCTGCCAGATCTCGGCGCGTTCCCGCTCGCCGGGGAACGGGAAGTCGACGACGAACCGGATCCGGCGCAGGAAGGCGGGGTCCAGAGCCTGCTTCATGTTGGTGGTGAGCACCGCCAGGCCCCGGTACGCCTCCATCCGCATCAGCAGGTAGCTGACCTCCAGGTTGGCGTACCGGTCGTGGCTGTCCTTGACCTCGCTGCGCTTGCCGAACAGCGCGTCGGCCTCGTCGAAGAGCAGCACCGCCCCGCCGTGCTCGGCGGCGTCGAAGACCGCCCGCAGGTTCTTCTCGGTCTCCCCGATGTACTTGCTGACCACCTGGGACAGGTCGATGACGAACAGGTCGAGGCCCAGCTCACCGGCGATCACCTCGGCGGCGAGGGTCTTGCCGGTGCCGGAGCCGCCGGCGAACAGCACGGTGACGCCGAGCCCGCGGCGCAGGGTCCGCGCGAAGCCCCACTCCTGGTGAACCGTGGCGCGCCGCCGCACGTGGGCGGTGATCTCCCGGAGCACGACCACCTGCCGTTCGGGCAGCACCAGGTCGGTCCAGCCGGCCTCGGGCTCGATCCGGCGGCCGAGCTCGTCCAGGCCCATCCGGGCCGCGGCGAGACCGGCCCGCCAGGCCGCTCCCATCGCCGGGGCCTGCGAGGAGGGCAGATCGCGCTCGACCGCGGCGGCCATCTGCCGGACCGTGTGCGGCGGCAGCTGGAACTGGGCGACCAGCTCGCGCACCTGGTCGTCGGCGATCTCCGGGATGCCGGCGAAGGCGTCGCGCCAGACCGTCAGCTGCTCGTCGTCGGGGAGCGGCGGCACGGCGACCCGCTGACCGCGCGGCTCGGCGCTGTGCCGGGGGTCGTCGCCGGCGACGACCAGCGGCACGGCGGCGGCGGCGAGAAACGCGTCGGCCGCCGCGGCCTGGTCGCGTTCCATCGGGCCGGTCTCGACCAGCAGGGCGGCGGGCAGCAGGATCGCCTCGCGCTGCCACAGCCGGGCCAGCCGGTCCCGTTCGGCCGGATCGGTGGGTGTGTCGGCGGCGGGCATCACGTACAGGCCCAGGCCTAGGCGGGCGGCGCCGGCGGCGGCGATGTCGGTACGGATACGCCGCCCGCCACCGGTCAGCTCGACGCGCAGCGGGGTGTCCGCGTCGCCGTCGGCGAGCCCGGCGGCGACCTGGTCCGCGGTGCGGTCGTAGGTGGGTGTCAGCTCGGCGGGTCGCGGCGCCGGGCGGAGCATGCCGTGCAGCCGGGCGTCCAGGTACGGCGTGCCGGCCAGGAAGTGCAGCACCCGCTCGCTGATGCGCAGCGGTGAGCCGGTCAGGTGGTTCTCGTCGGCGGGCTCGACAAGCTGCCAGCGGCGCAGCGGTGCCACCGGGGTGAGCGCGCTCCAGTGCGGTTCGGGCAGGGCGGCCAGCGCGAGGCCGAAGGTCGGGAAGGCGCGACCGGGATCGCCGCAGGCGGCGGCGCACCGGCTGCCGGTGGTGGGGTCGAGCTCGGCAGCCGCGGCGAGCAGCAGCACGCTGCGCTCGAACAGGCTCAGCCCGAAGCACTCCACCAGGGTCCGCAGCGCCGGCGGCACAGCGTCGCCCTCCGGCCCGGCCGGAGATGCCGCACCGGTGGCGTGGGCGTCGAGCCGGGCCAGAACGAAACGGACGGCGGCGGCCAGTGCCACCTCGCCGCCGCTCCCCGCCGGCCCGCGCACCCGATCAGCCACCGGCGGTCACCGTGACCGTCCGCTCCCGTACCGGCGGGTGTTGCGCCGGGATCTCGCGCCCCTCGATCAGGACGAGGGCCGCCTGGTAGACGACCGACAGCACGTACGGCGTCTGGTGGAACATCCCCCACAGCTTCGAGGTCTCGTCCACGTCCATCTGGCTGGGCGTGAACCGCACCCGGTGGATGGAGTCCCCGAGGTCGCTGCCGCTGAGGTAGGGGCGCTGCCCGGCCTCCTCGATGACCGCGCGCGGCAGGATCGGGACCTCGGTCAGGGTGCGGATCACGCTGCCGATCAGCCGCTGCCCGACCAGCTCGTTCTCCTCGCCGTAGGCGCTGATCAGGTAGTGCAGGTCGAGGGCGGCGGTGGCACGGGACACCAGGGTGCCGTCCGAGGCGCGGGTGGGCAGCTCGGTGTTACGCAGCGACACGTCCGGGGTGACCTGGTAACAGAAGACGGTGATGGCCGGGTCGGCGGGCGGTTCGGTGTGCGGGCGCCGGGTCTGCACGGAGACCGCGAAGTCGATCTCCGGGGGCAGGTGGTTCTCGATCTGCATCGCCAGCGCCTGGGTGACGGTGGCGATGGCCAGGGCGTTGCTCACGGGCGCCTCCCGCCGGTCAGGTAGTCGGTCAGGCTCACCGCCGGGTCCTGGCGGCCGGGCCGCACGCTGCGGGTGGGCGCCGGGGCGGCTCCGGTGGCGCGGACTTCGAGCCTGCCGATCCGGACGTGCACCGCCGGTTCGGCCGGGCGGGCCCGGCGGCGCGATGCCTGCGGCGGGACAGCGTTACGCCGTACCTCAGCGGTTTGATCTCTCCTCGGCATCGCCTGCGCCGCGGGCGCGTGGTCGGGCCCCACTCGGATCGCGGCAGGTCGCGCCGGTGCCTCACCACGCGGCGCGGCGGGTGTGACCTGGTGAGAGGCCCGGTCCGGCTGCGGCTGTGCGCCGGGTTGGTGCCGCGGTACCACCCTGGTGAACCATCGGTCGACCGCCGGCATCGGCGTGTGCGCCGGCACAGCGGGCTCGGGCGCCGCGGTCTCGGTGCGGACCTCGGTGTGCCGCTCCACGCGCACCTGCAAGGGCGACGGCTGCGGAGCCCATTCAAGATCAGGCTTGGGGTACGACGGAAGCGGCGCTGCCGGCGGCGGTTCCGGCGCCTCGTTGCGGCTCGGCTCGGCGCGCTCGAACGGGCCGGGCAGCCTCGGCCGCGCCCAGCCCGCGACGGCACCGCCCCCACCAGCAGCGCCCCCACCAGCACCGCCCGCGACGGCACCGCCTTGACGGGCCAGCAACCGATCGAAGTAGTCCGGCTCAGGCATCGGCGCACAGCTCCAGGTAGTAGCGGCGCCGCAGCGGGCTCAGCGCCAGGATCTCCGCCTCGCTCCAGCCGTACGCGCCGGCCAGCACGTGCACGTCGAGGAGCAGGTCGCGGGCCCAGAAGTCCAGCTCGGCCCAGAGGTAGGCGGCGATGTCGAGCCGCAGCGGGGTGGTCGTGGCGCAGCCGGGGCAGGCCACCCGCAGGGTGACGTCGCCGGATCCCCCGGCCCGCTCGGCCACCTCGGCCATCCGCCGCTGGATGTGATCGGGCAGCTCGCCCGCGGGCACCGGCCGGCCGTCGTGGCGGGCGTCGAGGGTGCAGCGCGCCACCAGGTCGTCCCGGCCGGCGGACGCGCTCAGGTCACCGGCGGTGGGCGCCCGGAACTCGACCTCCCAGCCGTCCTCGGCCACCCGCAACGGCTCGGCGGCACGCTCCGGGCGCTGCGACAGCGCCGCCGCGTCGAGGTCGAACTCCAGCACCTCGCCGCAGTTCGCACACTCGGCGAGGACCTCCATCCGGTCGCCGAACAGGGCGCGGCGCAGCGCGTAGAGGTCCGCCTCGCGCTCGCCGACCGGGGCGTCGAGCAGTTCGGCCGGACCGGTCTCCGGGCGTGCCGTGCGGTGCAGCGCGAGGGCGCGGGCCGGTCCCGGAGAGGTCAGCCCGCGCTCCCAGACGCCCAGCAGGTCGAGCGTCATCAGGCCGGGTTGGTGAACGACGGCTCGACCGGCTCGGGAACCTCGTAGTCGCGCTCCCAGCCCTCGACCTCGAGCTTGAGGCTCTGGATGGCGACCGCATTGGCGTTGGCGTCCAGCTCACCGACGACCTGGTACTCGCTGGGCCAGCAGCGGTACAGCCGGTGCGAGACGGCGACCTGGCCGGCCTCGTTCAGCACGTCGATGATGATGTTCTTGCGGAAGTCGGCGAGCGACACCTCGGCGCCCAGGCCGGCGCCGACCTGCCAGACCTTGTTGGCCCAGCGGTCGAACTCCGGGTCGTGAGTGACCCCGCGTTCCAGGGTGATGCCCTCGAACTCGGAGCGGCCGGGTGACTTGCGCGGCGAACTGGGCGAGCCGCCGTCGCGGTGCTTGACCACCTCGGTGGTGCGCTTCAGCGGGCTGATCTTGCTGATTCCGGCAACCGTGCGCCCGTCCCACCGGACCAGGAACTTGAAGTTCTTGTACGGGTCGAACCGTTGCGCGTTGACCTCGAACTCGGCCATCGAATTCCTTCGCTCCTCAGGCTTCAGTTGGGCGGGCTTGTCCGGCTTCAGTAGGCGGGCTGTCCCGCCACCTGCTGGATGGTGACGATGACGAACTCGGCCGGGTCGACCGGCGCGAACCCGGCGACGACGTTGACGATGCCGTCGGCGATGTCGGCCTCGGTCGTGGTGGAGGCGTCGCACTTGACGAAGTACGCCTCGCGGGGCGTACGGCCGGCGAACGCTCCCCGCCGGAACAGGGTGTCCAGGTAGGCACCGACGTCCAGCCGGATCGCCTGCCAGAGCTGCTCGTTGTTGGGCTCGAAAACCACCCAGCGCAGCGCCCGGTACAGGCTCTCCTCGAGGTGCAGCGCCAGGCGCCGTACCGGTACGTAGTTCCACTCGCCCGCCTGCTCGCCCTCCCCGCCGGCCAGGGTGCGCGCGCCCCAGACCACCGGACCGGTGCCGGGGAACGTGCGCAGGCAGTTGACCGCGAGGGGGTTGAGCAGCCCGTTCTCCCGGTCGGTGAGCGGCACGCTCAGCCCGCGCACCCCGATCAGCCGGGCACCGGTGCCGGCCGGCGCCTTCCACACCCCGCGCTCGGCGTCGGTGCGGGCGATCACCCCGGCCACGGCGCCCGAGGGCGGGACCGGGCCGTGCCGGCCGTCCACGATCAGGTGCGGGAAGTACAGGGCGGCGTGGTCGCTGCGGACCGCGTCCAGCAGTTCGACACCGGTGCGGGCCGCGTCCACGCCGGTCCAGGCGGCGGGCGCGTCGATCAGCAGGAAGATCCGCTGCTCGCGGGCGATCCGGTCGGCCACCGACAGCACCGTGGCGGCGTCCTCGATCGACTCCCAGCCGGCCAGGTCGGGCAGGTTGAGCAGGTTGACGTCCACGACGTCGCGCAGCGCGTGCAGGCCGGTCTTGGCCGTCTCGTCGCCGATCAGGTCGCCGGCCTCCGGCGGGTCGCCGTCGTCACCACCGGACAGGGCGAAGACCGGCGGGGCGGCGAACGCCTCCAGGCCGAGGTGGTCACAGTGGTCGCCGGAGAAGTGGACGATGTCGGCCTCGTCGGTCGAACCGGCGACGGTCAGCAGGCGGCGGCCGACGGCGCGGACCCGTGCACCGGCGAACGCGGTGCTGCCCGGCCGGTCCGGCTGGGCACGCAGCTTGCGTTCCAGCAGGGCGGCCAGCTCCGGCAGATGCCGTGGCGGCGGGCCGTCGTGGTGCGGGCGGTAGAGCCGGAACTCGCGCTCCTCGTCGCCGATGCGCACCGTGACGTCGCCGTCCAGGTCCGGCAGGTCGCGGTCGAACTCGCGGGAGACGGTGCCGTTCGCGTCGGGCCGGGCCCGGCCGACCGCCTCGACGCGGATCAGCTTCGAGGCCGCGTTGATCGTGTCGGGTGCGAACCGCTCGTGGTCGGGGTCCATCGACAGGCCCCGGTAGGTCTCGTGGCCGGGGCCGGGACCGTTGACGACGTGCAGGGTGAAGGTCTCGTCCGGGCCCCTCGACCCGTGGTCGATCACGATGTGCAGGCCGTTGCCCCAGTGCCCCGGCTCCTTGGCGTGCACCTCGAGCACCGGCCGCTCACGCGGGCGATCGTGGCGGTCCCGGGGATCCTGCCCGGCGGCCTCCTGGTCGCCGGCGGTCTCGGGCTGATCGGCCTCCTCCTCCGCGGCGGCACCACGAGGGCGGCCGGGACGGGTCGGGCGGCCGTGGTCGCCGTGGTCGCCGTGGTCGCCGTGGTCGTCGTGATGGTCATGGTCGTGGTCGTGCCCGTTGTGGTGATCATGGTCGTCGTGGTGATCGTGGTCGTGGCGACCGTGGGCGAGGAGCGTGACCGCCGCCTCGTCGGCGCTGCCGTCCTTGATCACCCGGACGATCACCGCGCTGGCGCCGCCGTTGACGAAGAACTGGTGCGCCGCGGTGCCGACCGCACCGTGCCTGCTCAGCCCGCCGAAATACCGTTCGTACTCGGCGAAGCCGCCGATCCGGACCGGCTGGTTGAGCGGGCCCCGCCGGGTGTACCCGACAAAGGCGGCCGTCGCCGTGGAAACCGGTGCGACGTTGCCTACCGTGGTGGAGATCTCCCCGACATAGACCCCGGGATAGGTCGTGTCCGCCGGCATCCCGCCTCCAATTCCCTCTGCGCATCGACCGATACGCGGCAGTTGGTCGGGAATCCGACCTACATCGGCTTGTGCCGGTATCCGGTAGAGGGTCAAACTCGTCGATGTACAAATTGCTACTGATCGGCTAACGGGCAGGTTGCCCGCCTGCGGATCTCGCAGGGATGAACATCGTCGGGGTGCGGGGGATGGAGATTCGGCTGCTAGGGCCGATCGAGATCATCAACGACGGGCGTGCGCTGGATGCCGGCGCGCCACAACAGCGGCTGGTGCTGACCGCACTGGCCGCCGACGCCGGTCGTCTGATCGGCACGGAGAGTTTGATAGACCGGGTGTGGGACGTGGCTCCCAGTGGTGCCCGCCGGACGCTGCAGGTGCATCTCAGCCGTCTGCGGCGGCTGCTGGACACCGCGCAGACGGAGGGTCAGGCGCCGGTCCAGGTGCTGCGCCGCTCCGGTGGATACCTGCTGGACGTGGACCCGGAACAGGTGGACGCCCTGCGGTTCCGGCTCCTCGTCGAGCGGGCACACGAGCGGCAGCGCACCGACCAGGAGAGCATGAAGCTGCTCGCCGAGGCGATGGACCTGCGGCGCGGCCCGCCCCTGGCCGACCTGCCCGGCCAGTGGGCCGCCACCGTCCGGCAGGCCTGGGACCAGCAGTATGTGGATGCCGTGCAGGAGTGGGCGGCCACCTCGGTCCGGGTGGGTGAGGTCGGCCCGGTGCTGGCTCTGCTGGCCGGCCTGACCGCCGAGCGGCCGACGGCCGAGTCGCTGGCGGCGGCCTACATCCGCACCCTGTACGCGGCGGGCCGCCCCGCCGACGCCCTCGACCACTACGCCGGAATCCGGCAGCACCTGGCCGAGAAGCTCGGCGCCGACCCGGGCCCGGAGCTGCAACAGCTGTACCGGCAGATCCTCGCGGCGGACCCGGCCCTCGCCCAGCCCGCCACCCTCGCGCAGCCCGCGGTCGAGGCGCACACCGGGTGGACACCGCGCCAGCTGCCCGCTCCCCCACCGGCGTTCACCGGCCGGGCCGACGAGCTGGCCCTGCTCGACCGGCCCGGCGACACCGACGACCTGGTGATCACCGTGATCGACGGGATGGCCGGTGTCGGCAAGACCGCGCTAGCCATCGAGGCGGCACACCGGATCGCCGGCCGGTACCCGGACGGGCAGCTCCACCTCGACCTGCGCGGCTACACCGAGGGCGCCGAGCCGATGGAACCGGCGGAGGCGCTCGACCATCTGCTGCGCGGCATCGGGGTCCCGGAGCCGCAGATCCCGGCCGGCACCGACGGTCGGGCCGCGCTGTACCGCACCCGGCTCGCCGGCCGCCGCGTGCTGATCGTGCTGGACAACGCCGCGGGCGAGAGCCAGGTGGCACCGCTGCTGCCCGGCGCGCCCGGCTGCCTGGTGCTGGTGACCAGCCGCCACCAGCTGGCCGGGCTGGACAACACCAGGCAGCTGTCGCTGGACACGCTCGCCGTGTCCGACGCCGTCACGCTGTTCGTCCGCAGCGCCGGCGTGGACCTCCGCGGTCACGATCCCGCCCTGCTGGCCGAACTGGCCGAGCTGTGCGGCCGGCTGCCCCTGGCGATCCGGATCGCGGCGTCCCGGCTGCGCTCACACCCGACGTGGAGCCCGGCACACCTGGCCGAGCGGCTGCGCGACCAGCGATACCGCCTGGCCGAGCTGGAGGCCGGCCAGCGCAGCGTCACCGCCTCCCTCGACCTGTCCTACCAGCGGCTCAACCCCGAACAGCAGCACGCCTATCAGGTCCTGGGCCGCCACCCGGGCCCGGACATCGACGAGCACGCCACCGCCACGCTGCTGGACGCCACACCGGTGTCTGCGACCCAGATCCTCAACCAGCTGCTCGACATGAACCTGCTGCGGGAGCCGGCCGCCGGCCGCTACCAGTTCCACGACCTGACCCGCGCCCACGCCGCCTACACCGCCGCCCGCGACGAGCCGTGAGCCCGGCGGGCGCCGTCCCGCACGCCGCCGGGCAAGCTGCCGCGCGGCTTCCGAGTCGCTTCCGGTGGACGGCTCGCTTCCGGTGGACGGCTCGCTTCCGGCGAGCTGTCAGGTTCGGCCGGCGCTCGGGATGCCGGCCGATTCGGCCACGCGCGCGAGACGCCGCAGGGCGGACCCGATCAGCACCAGGACGATGCCCAGGCCTGCGGCCAGGACCGCGACGCCGAAGGCGACCACCGAGGTGAACAGCGAAGCCTGGAGGAACGAGGCCGTCATCACGGAGTCCCGGTTCGGGTCGTCGCGTGGCAGTTCGGCGTACGTCTTCCCGCCCATCCCTCCACCGTTGCGGTGGAACGGGCCGGCGAAATCGTCCGTGGTGGATGAGACGCCGGGCGCCCTCACCCTCCGCGGATGAGGAAGATCGATGGCGTACGCCATAGCCTGGCTCCTGCCGCCCGCCCTTGGGAGTCATCGATGGGACCTCTGGACACCGACGTCGCCCCGTACGTCTCGACCGGCCAACTCCCCTCCCCCGAGCAGGTGCAGCGCTCCGTCGACGAGGCGTACCAGCGGTATCGGTCGCACACCGAGGGCGAATGCTCCCGGGTCTACCCCGCCCTGGCCCGCGTGCCGGCTGACCTGTTCGGCATCTGCGCGGCCGGAAGCCGCGGCGGCCGGTACGCGGTCGGTGACGCCGAACACGGATTCACCGTGATGAGCGTGGCCAAGCCGTTCGTGTTCGCCCTGGTCTGCCAGGTCCTGGGCGCGGACCAGCTGCGGCAGCGGCTGGGTGTCAACGCCACCGGCCTGCCGTTCAACTCGCTCACGGCGGTCGAGCGCGGACCGGACGGGCGTACCAATCCGATGGTGAACGCGGGCGCGATCGCGACCGCCAGCCTGGCACCCGGTGACACCGCCGCGGCCAGGTGGAAGTTCCTCGGCGACGGCCTGTCCCGGTTCGCCGGCCGGGAGCTGCCGCTCGACGAGGAGGTCCACGCCTCCGCGTCGGCGACCAACCACCGCAACCGCGCCCTCGCCGACCTGCTGCAGACCTATCGCCTCCTGGGCTGCGACCCGGTCGAGGCGGTCGGCCTCTACACCCGGCAGAGCTGCCTGCGGGTCACCGCTACCGACCTCGCGGTGATGGGCGCGACCCTGGCCAACGGCGGGGTCAACCCGCGCACGAACGAGCGGGTGGTGGACAGCGGTGTCTGCCACTTCACGCTCGCGGTGATGGCCACCGCCGGCCTCTACGAGACCTCCGGCGACTGGCTGTACGAGGTAGGAGCACCGGGCAAGAGCGGCATCGGGGGCGGCATCATCGTCATCTCCCCGGGCAAGGGTGCGCTGGCCACCTTCGCGCCGCCGCTCGACAGCTACGGGAACAGCGTCAGAGGGCAGCTGAGCGCCCGGTTCCTCTCCCGCCGGCTGGGGCTGACCCTGTTCGCCTCCGAGCCGGGAATCTGAGGCGGCCATGGACGCGGCGGCCGTGGCGCTGGTCGCGCTCGTCGTGTTCGCCTGGGGACTGTTCGCCAACCGGCTCGGCCGCGCGGACCTGAGCTCGCCGATCGTCTTCGTCGCCGTCGGCGTGGTGCTCGCCGAGGTGCTGCACGTCGTCGATGTCGAGATCACCCTGGAGAGCATCAAGCTGCTCGCCGAGGTCACCCTCGTGTGGGTGCTGTTCGCGGACGCTTCCCGGGTGGGCCTGCGGGAGCTCCGGGCCGACCTCGGGCTTTACGCCCGGCTGCTCGGGGTGGGGCTTCCGCTGACGATCGCCGCCGGGGCGTTGCTGGCGGCGTGGGTGTTCGACGGTACGGGATTCTGGCTCGCGCTGCTGGTCGGTGCCGCCCTGGCCCCGACCGACGCGGCGCTGGGTGCGTCCGTGATGACCAACCCCGCGGTGCCCGAACGGGTCCGCCGGGTGCTGAACGTGGAGAGCGGGCTCAACGACGGCATCGCGACTCCGGTGGTGATGGTCGCGATCGCGGGTGCCGCGGCCGCCGAGGGCGTTCAGAGCCACGGTGTGAGCGCCGCTCTCCTCGATCTGGCGATCGGGCTGGCGGCCGGGATCGGCGTCGGCATGGCCGGCGGGCTCGGGCTGCGCGTCGCGCGCCGCCGGGGCTGGTCGTCCGAGGACTTCACCGGGCCGGCCGTGCTGGCGCTGGCGCTGGTCGCGTACGCGGGCACGCTCTGGCTGGACGGCAACGGCTTCGTCGCGGCGTTCGTCGCCGGGCTGGCGTTCGGCCATTTCGCCCGGCGCGACGGCGACGTGGAGACCCACTATGTCGAGCAGACCGCCGGACTGGTGTCGCTGCTGACGTGGCTGGTCTTCGGGGCGGTCGCCGTACCGATCGTCGTGGACCGCTCGGACTGGCGGGTCGCCGTCTATGCCGTGCTCAGCCTCACCGTCGTACGGATGCTTCCGGTGGCCCTCGCCCTGATCGGCACCCGGCTGCCACTGGCGACCGTGGCGTTCATCGGCTGGTTCGGTCCCCGCGGCCTGGCCTCGGTCATCTTCGCGGTGATCGCCCTGGAGGAGATGCACGGCGGGGCCGGCCAGGCGGTGGCGATCATCGGCGTGACCGTCCTGCTCAGCGTGCTGGCGCACGGTCTCAGTGCCAAACCACTGGCCGATCGGTACGCGGCAACCGTCGCCGATGTTCCGCACACCCGCCCCGATCGGCCGCCGACCCCGCCGCTGCCGGTTCGCGGGCTGCCGCCGCACGGCGCCGGGCGTCTCACCCGGCCGGGATGATCTGCGGGAATCCCGGACCTGGAACTCTGGCCGGGCCGTATTCGCGCGAGGAAGGTGCTCCCATGAATGGATGGCTGATGTGGGGACTGATCCTTCCCCTGCTGCTGGTAGTGGCGGGCATCGTCGTTCTGCTGCGCCGGCGGAACGGCCGCGGGTGAGATGCGGTCCCGCGTACACATCCTGCTGATCCTGATTCTGCGGTCCGCGCCGCAGTCCGCGTCACCGGCTGCGTCCTGACTCAGTTGATTAATCCATTGCGGATGATGTCGGCGGGAGCGGCGGGCGGTCTACTCAGGGAGACACGCCGCCGACCAGCTGGCGGCTCCCTTGGAAGGGCGCTCATATGTTCGACGACAACGGCTCGTTCCTTCTGGCAGTCTTCGAATTCTTCATCTTCTGCGCCTGGTTCATGTGCCTCTTCTGGGTCTTCGGAGACCTGTTCCGCAGCAAGGACCTCGGCGGCTTCGGCAAGACGATGTGGTCGATCTTCCTGATCATCCTGCCGATCATCGGCATGCTGGTCTACCTGATCGCACGGGGCTCCGGCATGAACGACCGCGCGATGGCCCAGGCGGCCGAGATGCAGAAGCGGCAGGAGGCCTACATCCGCTCGGTGGCGACACCGGACAGCGGCAAGCGCAGCGCCACCGAGGAGATCGCCTCGGCCAAGTCGCTGCTCGACTCCGGCGTGATCACCGAGGCCGACTTCGAGCGCTTGAAGGCCGACGCTCTGGGACACAGCACGAAGGCCGCGGTCGCGTAGATCCTTGCCTCTTCACTACCGCTTCTGACAGCCGCTTCTGACGTGGGCAGGCGCACACGTTGGGGTTGCGTGTGCGCAGGTCACGCCCATGACCTGGGTGAACGCGCACACAACCCCAACGGGTGCGCCTGTCTTCGCCCGCCACGAGCTTCCGGGGCGAGCGGCCGGCGGGGCAGTACGCACGGCCCGTTTGGGCGATGATGGCGCGATGCCTGCCAAGAACATCCTTTCGTACCGGTCCAGCGGCTCGATCCTGAGCATCAGCTCGAAGAACTCGATCCTCTCGGTCGGTTCCTTCGGGTCGATCCTGTCGGTCGCCTCGTTCGGCTCGGTTCTGTCGATCGGCTCGGTCGGCTCGTTCGGCTCGGTGCTGTCGGTGGGCTCGTTCGGCTCGGTCCTGGCCATCGGCACCTTCGGCACGGTCCTGACAACGGGCTCCTACGCGGTAGCCGCAGCCGTGGTCGTAGCCGCCTCCCTCGGCCTGGTCCTGATCAACCGCACCAGCCGCGCCCTGGCCGGCTCCTCCCGCTGACCGCCCGCCGCGCCACTCGCGCCGCCTCGCGGGTCAGCGGTACGTGCGGACCTTGCGGATCTCGGTGCGCAGGGCGGGCGTCCCGTCGACCGGAGCGGGATCCTCGGCGGTCGGCGTGATGCCACCGGCCGCGACCCGGTCCAGCGTCGCCAGCCCGCGCGGCGTCACCCCGCCGAAGACCGTGTAGTTCGGGCGCAGAGCCGAGTCCCCGTAGACCAGGAAGAACTGGCTCCCGTTGGTGTCCGGGCCCGCGTTCGCCATCGCCAGCACCCCACGGGCGTAGAGCCGCCGCACCCCGGTCGGATCGGTCGGCGCCGGCGGCAGGTCCGTCGGCAGCTCGTCGCGATAGCGGTAACCCGGACCACCCTCACCGGTTCCGCTCGGGTCACCGCACTGAAGAACCTTCAGAGTCGGGTACGCGGTGAGGCGATGGCAGATCGTCCGATCGTAGAACCGGTGCCGGGCCAGGTGAAGGAAGCTCTGCACCGTGCAGGGCGCCGCGCCACGGTCGAGCACCAGCGGAATCGGCCCGAGGTTGGTCCGCAGCACCGCCGTGACCGTCCCCCGGCTGGGAGTCCGGTGCGGGTCGCGCGGCAGTGGCACCGGCCGGGCGGCGGGCTCGTCCGGCGTCGGCGTGTACTGGCAGGGCCCCTTGGTGGGCGCCGTGGGCGCCGGGCCGCTCTGGGCACGCGCCGGATCCGGCACGGCGACGCAGAGCAGAGCGGCTGCTGCGGTGACGGCGAACGCACGGCGCACCCCTTTGTGCTGAACCACGATGCCTCCCCAATTGATTGACGACAATCTATCGGAGGCCACCGCGCCCCCGGTAGGGAGTCCGCGAGTCGCACGGTGGGCCCGCCGCGCTGCGGATAACCTCGGCACGCGTCCATGGATCGTGTCTGCGGCACACCGGCGGGGAAGGAACCAACAGGTTGGTGGGGATCGAGGACGACCTGCGCCTGCTGCGCGCCTACGAGCCGGTTGCCAGGTTCACCGAGGGTGAGTACTTCTTCCCGGTCCAGGTCGAACGGTACGTCAGCCGGGCCGGCCTGTGGCGCTCCGAGCCCGGGGAGCGCCCGGTCCAGGTCGCCGCGCCGGGTGACCTCACCCTGGACAGCCTCGCCGCGGCCGGCGGCGCCGAGCAGGGCCTCGGGCATTCGCTCTCCGGCATCGACGCCGACGAGAAGCACCTCCCCGTGCACATTCCGCTGCGCGACCGGCCGCCCCATCTGGCCCGGTCGAGCCGCCTGGCGTCGGTCGGGCTCACCGCCCGGCTGGTCGACACCCTCAACCGGTTCTCGCTGCTGTTCCGCGGCAGCGTCCCGGGTGGGAGCGCGGCCCGCTCGTTCCTGTTGCAGCGTGATCACCTCCAGCCGGGGCGGCCCACCTACTACGGGCGGGTGGTGCGCGACGACCCGTGGATCGTGTGCCAGTACTGGTTCTTCTACAGCTTCAACAACTGGCGTTCGGCGTTCGGCGGGGTCAACGAGCACGAGGCCGACTGGGAGCAGGTGACGGTCTACCTGGACGCGGCCGGCGCGGCCGGCCCCGACGGGCTGCCGCCGGTGGCGTGGGTGGTGTTCTCGGCGCACGAGGAGACCGGCGACGACCTGCGGCGGCGCGGCGACGACCCGGATCTCAGCCTGGTCGGCGGCCGGCACCCGGTGGTCTTCGTCGGCGCAGGTTCACATTCCGGCGCGTACCTGCCCGGCGACTACCTGATCACGGTGCGGCCGCCGCGACTGCGTGGCCTGGTCGGCGCCCTGCGATGGGCTGCCCGGCTGCTGGCGCCGTGGTCGGCCGAGGATCAGCGCAGCGTCGGCATCCCGTACGTCGACTATGCCCGCGGTGACGGCCGCGCCGTCGGCCCCGCGCAGGCGGAGCCCTGGCATCCGGTGATGATCGACGACGAGACGGCGTGGGTCCGCGACTTCCGCGGCCTGTGGGGCCGTGACACCCGCGACCGGCTGGGTGGCGAACGTGGCCCGGCCGGCCCGCGTTACCGGCGCGACGGCACCGTGCGGCCGGCGTGGGCGGATCCGGTCGGCTGGGCGGGCCTGGCCAAGGTGGTGCCCGACGCGGCCACCGAACGGCAGCTCGTCGAGGTCCGTACCCAACGAGACCGTGACCGGATCGCCGAACTGGACCGCGAGATAGACGCCATGCGTCACGAGCTGACGGTGGCCGCCGCGGGCCTGCCCGCCGGCGACCCGGAGGTGCGTGCCCTGGCCGGTCAGGAGCAGCAGCTGATCGGCCTGCAGATGGAACGCACCCGCATTGCCGACGAGCTGCACCGCAGCGCGACTGCCGGGCCCGTGGCGCAGCACCCGCACGCCCACCTGATGCACCGGCGGGTGCCGCTGGAGGCGTCGACCGGCTTCCTGGGCCGGGCCCGGTCCTGGTGGGCGGTGATCAGCACCCCGCTGATCCTGTGGGCGCTCGGTGCCGTGCTGTCCCCGCTGCCGATCGCCGGCCAGGAGACCGCCCTGGTCCTGCTGCTGGTCCTGCTGACGGTCGAGGGCCTGGTCCGCGGCAAGTTCCTGGCGGTGCTGCTGCGCCTGCTGCTCGCCTGCGCCGCGGTCCTGATGCTGGCCGTGCTCTGGTACGACGGGCGCTACGTCGTCACCTTCACCTTCTTCTTCGCGGCGCTGCTCGTGCTGCTGGTGAACGTCCGCGAGGCCACCCGCCGCTGACGCCGCTCACACGCCAACACCGCGCCACCCGCCGCTCATACGCCAACGCCGCGCCAGCCGTCGAAGCAGAAGCGGCCGAACTCGGTGAGTTCGCGGACCGGCCCGGTCCGCTGCTGCGATCCGGCGTCCGGCTGCGGCTCGCTCACCGGCGGCACCCGGCTCGCCGGTGGACGGCCGGGCGGGGCGCCGACGCGCTGGGCCGGCGCGAGCAGATAGTGCTTCATGATCGCCGGGAAGCGGTCGGTGAGCAGGTTGCGCGGGCGCTCCCAGGCGACACCGGCCTCCTCGCACGCCTCCTGGACCGCACGCTCGGAGGCGAGGTTGGCGAACCCGGACCGCTGATAGGGCAGCACGTGGTGCACCCGGTGCGGGCTCAGGCCGGCGGTGAGGAACAGGTCCATCCACCGGTTGCCGACCACGCTGAGGTCGTAGCTCAGGCAGACCTGCTGTGCCGCCCAGTCGTTGCGCAGCGCCGCCGGGATCGCGGCGAGCTCGTCGTCCTCCGCGTCCTCGAAGTCGTGGCTGGCGACCACCAGGAACGTGTTGAACCAGAGCGTGAGAACGAACTGGACGATCCACGCGACCACGTGGCCGGTGGCCAGGCACACCGCCAGCTCGGCCAGCAGCAGGGCGCGCACCAGCCAGAACTCGAGCCGGTACGTGCTGCGCCCGTGTTCGCGCGCGATGACCTCGTAGCCGCGTACGGCCAGCCCGAGCACCAGGATGCCGAACTTGTGCAGCGTGTAACCCGGCACCCGGAGCAGCGGGTGCAGCCGCAGCATCCCGTCGAAGAAGGTGCGTTTCACGTCCGCGCCCGAACCGAGGTACGGATGGTGCAGCAGCACGTGGCCGTCGGTGCCGATCAGGCAGGTGCCGACGTAGTTGACGTCGAACAGCGCCTTTCCGAACGGCATCGCGTACCGGCGCCGGCCGGGCTTCGACCTGCGGTGGATGTGGTAGTGGCCGGCACCGGCGAGTGCCGTCCGGGTGAGCACCACCGCGACCACGAACAGCCAGGCCGGGATGGCGCCGAGCACCAGCAGGGCGAACGCCGCGACGTGTGCCGCACCGATGATCCCGGTGACGACGTCGAAGGCGCGGTCGTGCCGGCGTACGGCCGGGCGGGACAGGTGGATGTCGAGCCTGGCCCGGATCGCCGCCAGCAGCGATCCCTGTTCGGCGTACTCCAGGCGGGGCAGATCCTTCGACGCGTCGAACTCGGGCGGCATCAGGAACGGCGGCACCCCCATCTTGGGCAGCACGTCCGCCTCGGTGGGCCCGTCGATGCGGTACTTCGCGAGAATGCGGCGCAGCCGGGCCGGATCCCGGTGATAGGTGTGGAACAGCGCGCTGATGTCCCGGCCCTGCGTGGTCTCGAACCAGATGGTGCCGCCGGGGTGGGTGTCCGCCCACGCGGAGAAGTCGTACGCGACCCCGTCGACGATCCAGAACGGCGGCCCCTGCGGCAGGACCGTCCCGGTGAACGGGGAACTCGGTGTGGTGTCGACCATGTCGGTTCCTCTCAGTGAGCCGTCAGTCCTCGCCGGTGCGCCAGCCGTCGGCGACGTACCGCCTGGCCGGCAGATGACGCCCGCCCTTCGACCCGCGCAGGTAGGTGCGCACGAAGACCGGGAACCTTTCGGTGAACAGGTTGCGCGGGCGGTCCCAGACCATTCCGGCCGCCTCGCAGGCAGCGCGGACCGCCGGCTCGGACACCAGGTTGGCGAAGCCGGACCGCTGGAACGGCAGCGTGTGGTGTACGCGGTGGGTGTTGAGCCCGGCCGACAGGAACACGTCGGCCCACTTGTTGCCGGAGATCGTCAGATCGTGGCTGAGGTGGATCTGCCGGGCCGCCCAGTCGCCGCGCAGCCGCTCGGGCAGGCCGTCGACGGGCGCGTCCTGCTCGTCCGGCTCGAAGTCGTGGCTGGCGGTGATCAGCACGGTGTTGAACCAGAGGGTCAATACGAACTGGATCAGCCAGGCGAGCCAGTGCCCGGTGACCGCGCAGGCAACGAACTCCGCGGCCAGGAATCCGCGGACCAGCCAGAACTCGGCGCGGATGCCGGCGTGCCGGGTGCTGCCGAAGATGATCGGCACACCGAGCCGGGCGATGCCGAACAGCGCCATCCCCAGCTTGTGCACCGTGTAGGCGGGTATCCGCAGCGCCGGGTGCACGCGCCGCAGGGCGCCGAGGAACGCGCCCTTGATGTCGGCGCCGCTGCCGAGGTAGGGGTGATGAAGGACGACGTGACCGTCCACCCCGACCAGGTACGTGCCCACGTAGTTGAAGTCGAACAGGGTGCTCGGCAGCATCCCCGGGCTCAGGACCCGCGACGGGCGCCGCGGCTTGCGGCGGTGCAGATAGAAGTGGCCGGAGCCGGCCAGCGCCGTCCGGGTGAGCACCAGAAGGAACACGCAGGCCCAGGCGGGCAGCACACCGAGCAGCAGCGCCGCCAGCACGGCGAGGTGCCCGGCGAGCACGGTCACGCTGATCGCGTCGAAGACCCGGTCGTACCGGCGCAGCCGCTCCCGGGGTGCCAGCTTCTCCACCTCGCGGACGATCTCCGCCCGCAGGTCGCCCGCCCCGCCGAACTCGAACCGCGGCACGTCGGTGACCGCGTCGAAGCCCGGCGGCAGAAGGAACGGCGGCAGGCCCAGGTTCGGGATGACGTGCCCGGCGCCGACGTCGTCGATCCGGTACTTCGCGAGGATCGCGCGCAGCCGCTGCGGATCGCGGTGGTAGGTGTGGAACAGCGCGGTGATGTCCCGGCCGATCGACTCGGCGAACCAGGCGCCGCCGCCGGGGTGCCTGTCCATCCATTCGCTGAAGTCGTAGGCCTGGCCGTCGACGATCCAGAACGGGCGGCGCAGGCCGGTGCGATCGCGTTCGGCCAGCGCCAGATCGGGCCCGAGCGGGTGGGTTCCCCCGGGTGGTGGCGGGCCGGGCCGGTGCGGCGGGCCTGGCCGGCGTGGCGGCGGGGGCTTGCGTCTGCTCACCGCTGCTCACCTCCGAGGTTCGCGAAGCGGAAGAGCGCGGTCTCGATCTGGGCACCCGGCCCCATGGTGATCATCACGCCGAGGTCACCGGCGGCGGCCGTACCCTCGGCCAGCAGGCGTTCCAGGCTGACCAGGAAACTGCCGCTGGAGATGTTGCCGTAGTCGCGCAGCACCGACCGGGTGTGCCGGACGTCGTGCTCGCCGAGCCCCAGGCTCACCTTGATCGAGTCGATCACGGCGCCACCGCCGGTGTGCATCACCCAGTGCCGGATCACGGACCGGTCCAGACCGTGCCTGGCGAGCAGCCGGTCCACCGGCCGATAGACATTGAAACCGATGACGTACGGGATGTCACGGTCGAGAAAGAAGCTCCATTTGTTGTGCTCGGTATTCCAGTCGAACCGCATCGCCGGCCACTGTTCCGGAATGCAGAAGCTCTCGAAGTCGAGAATCTGCGGCCGCAGTCCCGGCCCCGCACCGGTGACCGATCCCGCCGTCACCACGGCGGCCGCCGCACCGTCCCCGAATATGCTGTTGACGATGCCGGTTCCGGGCGTGTCGTCAACAACGTAGATCGCCGAATTGATCTCGCAGCAGACCATCAGGGCGACGCCGCCCGGATGGTTCCCGGCCCATTGCGCCACCGCATTCATACCGTTCAGCCCGGCGTTGCACCCCATACCGACGAGGTCCGCGCGGTGCAGGTCGGACCGGAACCCCAGCTCCCGGGAGAGCAGCGAGCTCAGGCCCGGAACCATGAAGCCGGTCGTCGTGACGCACATCAGGTAGTCGACGTCACCGGCACCGAGCGACGCCGCGCCGAGCGCACGCCCGATCGCCTGAGAACCGATCTCCAGCGCGCCGTCACGGAACCGGCGCTGCAGGTCCACCGGTGTCTCCGGCGGGATCCGCCCGGCCGGTCCGGGCTCCGGGGCCGGCAGATAGAGATGCCGGGTACGGATGTGCGGCGCGCTCAGCAGCTTGCGGACCACCCGGTTGGTCAGGCCGAGCAGGTTGCCGACCTCGTCCTGGGTGTAGGAGCGCCGGGGAAACGCACTGCCGACCGAGGCCACGAGCGCCGGCCGGGTCGCCGGCCCGGCCGCGGTGGCGGCGAGCATTTCGGATACGTGAGTGGACATAGGCGTCCTTCAGTCTCGTTTCCAGCAATGGCGAAGAACGTAGCAGGAATAGACCCGCCACCGCTGTCCCTATGGCGACTCACCAATTCTTTGTGCAATTTCCACTCTTAGCACGCGACAGATACCCGTATTCTGATTTGCCGCGTTATCAGCGCGGTTCCCCGTGCGACGGCGAGCCCGAGTACGGCCTCGATCTCCATACGTGAACGCCTACCGACGGGTGCGAGGAGGCCGCATAGGAGCGAAAGCGGGCGACGCGAAATGACGGATCTGGGACACCGCGGGGGCGGCGAGGGCCCCGCACAGAGCGCTGGACACCGTCGCATCAACTGCCGCGCGGCCCCGGATATCAGCAGTGACGATCTCGGGCGCTGCAGCTTGGCATTCTCATAGGTGATCCAGCACTCTCATCAGATGTGATCGCCCAAGATCTCTGGGGCGGCCGGAAGCTTCCGGATCTTGGGTAACCGGCCACACCCTGCGGTGCAGAAACGCCCAAGATCGTGTCCGGCCGGCGCGGGAAGCAGCCCAGGACCCGTATGTGGTCACCGCACCAGGGTCGATCAGCCGCCCACCATCCGGGCAGGCGGGCTTACGCGCGATCCGCTCTCAGCCCGGTCATGCAAGAGTTCGGCAAGATTACGGCGAGTCTGCAACGTCTCGTCATGGTCAGAGCCCAACGTCTGCTCCTGAAGATCGATGACGGCACGGAACTCGTGGGACGCCATCTCCACGTCACCCTGGTCGCGCATCGCCAACGCACGGTTGCGCCGGGTCCGAAGGGTGTCGGGATGGTGGGCGCCGAGCAGCTCGGCCTGGTCGTCCATCACCTTCTGAAACTCCTCTTCCGCCAGACCGAATCGTCGGCGGTCGTATTCGAGGAGCGCCAGGTGGTGGCGGGTGTCGAAGACGTGAGCATGACGCTCACCCAGCACCTGGCGCTGCAGCTTCAAGACGTCCTTGAACTCACGTTCAGCCTCGTCTTCTTTACCTTCGCTGCGGAGGACGAGTGCGACATTGTGTCGGGTACGCAATAGATCTGGGTGGTCCTCGCGCAAGAGTTCTCTCTGCGCGCTGAGTACCGCCTCGAATTCGGCGCGAGCAGCTCGCACATCACCCCGGTCGTAGAGCACCCTACCGAGATTGTTCTGCACGATCAGCAGGATGAGCCGGTCGGGCGTCCTGCGAATGGCTTCGATGACGGATCGAAATGCGGCCTCGGCCTCGGCGAGTCGTCCACGGCGGTGGAGAATGCGCGCTCGGTTGTAGCGGCACGCAAGTGTCATCTCATGATCTTCGCCGTACAGTTCTCTGAAAGCGAGGTAAACAGCCTCATGCTCGAACTGTGCTTCGTCCACCTTGCCTTGGTCGAAGAGGACGAGAGCGAGATTGTTCCGGGTGACGAGGGTTTCTTGGGCCTCGTCACCAAGAAGATGCCGCCGAGTCTTGAGTGCCTCTCGGTAAACACGCTCGGCCTCCGCCCAGTACCCTCGCGTGTACAGGACACGGGCTTTATTGTGTTGTGCTGCGGCTATCACGAGATCGAGTTGACGCTCCGTGTCCTCGTAAGAACCTTCCTTGAACATGGTCTCAGCCAGGTGATGGTGCGCGACGACATGCTCGGCACTCAAGAAAGAGACCGCCGGTTCCGCTGTGCGGGAACCTGAAGCACGAGGAAGAGCGTCATCGCTGCGTTGTGTATCCTGCCAGAGCGTCTTGAAGACTTCTTTATCACCTTCGAGTGCGTCAACAACCAGGAGAAGTGTCTCCAGCTTCGGAATTCGCCTGCCCTTTATCACGTCGTTGACAGTCGTGTGACTCAACGCCTTGAACTCGGCCGGGCGACGCGGACCCGAACCGGCGGAGGCACTGAGTCTCTCAATCCTGCGCGCGATCGTGCGGCAACTCGGGGCACGTGCCGCTATGTGCGCTTTTTCGGATGGCTTCGTAAAGTCGCCCGGCGGCTGTCATCCACGCCTCCCATCCTTGCGCGGACGGCCCTGCATCGACGCCCGCTCCCTTCGCAGCGAGCGACCGCGATCAAGCCCCGAGTTCGAGGTCACGCGCCTTTCACCCCCACGCCTCGGACGTTCGGACCGCTTGCCCGCAAGGTGTCGCCGGTCGACCGCCGGCGACTGGTCGCGTCGAAGGAGCAGGGACACCATTTCATGTGCTCGCCGACGGTGTCCATCATGTCGAGACCACACATAGGTCAATGCGAGAACGACCACGGCGGCCGTGGAGAGCAACCATGAAACCACGGTGATCAGGACCGGAACAATGAGCCTTTTCCAACCTGACGGTGCTGGTCACGGCAGGTGTGGGTGGCCGGTGTCGACATAGGACGAGACTCCCGGT
>NZ_JBHTDO010000046.1:0-71623 GCF_042666575.1 Actinoplanes sp. GCM10030250
CGACGTGGGCAAAACCATCCACCGCGCCCGGACCCAAGCCGACCTGCAGAAACCTGGAGGTTAAAAGGCAAGACTAGCCGCTGATCTGGCGGGATCGCGGCGTTCGAGGCGTCGGCTTCACCGGTGCGGAGGTGTGTGCCCGCGCCGGTCGCGGATGCCGATCACGGCTGCGGAAACCATCGCGGCCGTAGTGCCCAGACCTGCCAGCAGCATCATCGAGCCGACAGCATAGAGGCCGGTTGTGTCCGAGCGTGCCGCTTGAGCGGTCCATACTGCGGTGAACCCGAGAGTCAGGGCCGCCGACGCCGGCAACGCTCGCACGCCGACCAACTCAGCGACGACCAACAGGATCAGCAGCGAGATCCCGCAACCGGCGATCTGCCATACCTCGTACGGGCCGGTCGCGACGCCGGTAGCCGGATCAGCCTGATGCTCGCTATCCCAGCCCAGCCATGCGACCCACGCGAGTGCGGAGAGCGCCGCGACCAACGCAGTGCCAAACGCCTGAAACCGGGCTCTGTGCTTTGCACGCATCGATCGTCTCCCTGACTCAGTTAACTCCCCAGCCGCTGATCGTGCACACCGGCCCGCGACAGCCCTCACCTTGGGTAGTCAGACTGCGTGCCGTCGCCGACGGGCTGAACTGCCGAAAAGAGTGCATCCGATCATGGCCGATGTAGTGCGATGGAATAATTCAAGAATGGCTGCCGACTGACCTACTATTGGTCCTCTCTGCCGCTGACGCTACCGTCAAGTGACTTGCTGAATTAATTCCGCAAGTCCATGGGGACGACTTCGGCGGTTGCATCGTGCAATACGCTGTCAGCCAGATGTGATTTTCTTGCCGAAGTTTTTCAAGAGGGTTCGCTGGGCTACGCGCCCACCCTCGCTCCGCTTGCCGGTCCGGGTCCTCAGTCGCGGGGTGAGCGCGGATGGCGTCATCGAGCAAGCGGTGCCGGGTGTCGTGCTGCTGGGTTGGTTGAGGAACCTGCCCAAGACTTTGACGACCCGGAGGACCGGCTGGGTGATGTGTTGCGCGTAGGCGAGCCCGGCGGTCAGGTTGGCGTACTCGGCGGCCAACACGGCCGGGCCGTGGGCAGGTCGCGCAGCCGGTTACGCACGGAATAGGGCAGGATCGGGACGATCTGAACGAACTCGGCCAGGGCGGGGTGCGGGACGGCTAGGCCGACGCGATTCGTTCCGCGACGGCAGCGTTCAGCCGCTTGGCAACACACCACTGCATCTAAGGCCAGTCGGCTAACGGACTCGGTCCCTGTCTCGTCTCAGGTAGAGGTCCTGCGGCCCACCCACGTCCATTGACACTCCGTAGCGCTGACGTCACTCTTCATAAAGGAAGGCTGCGATCGATGCGAGGCCCCGGTGAGACACCTTCGAGCTTTGGCGGCGACGAGCGTGGGGCTCGTCGCGCTATCGGCGATGGCCGTGTTGGCCGAGCGGGTGGACCCTCCGCCGCCCGCCACTGCCCTGGTGACTCCGCCGGCCGATGACATCGTAGCGACCGAGACGGTCGACGGCCAAGCGGTCGGGGGCACCTTGGGGCAGGGCGGCGTCAGCACCGACGGCGCGGCGCGCTACACCATTCCCCTGTGGACGCCTCCAGGGCGGGCCGGGATCGAGCCAGGTCTCGCGCTCGCCTATTCGAGCCGGAGCGGCAACGGCATCGCCGGCATGGGCTGGCGGCTGACCGGCATTCCCCGGATCACCCGGTGCGTCCGGACGTACGCGCAGGACGGCGCGGCCGGTGGCATCGCGTTCGTCGACGGCGACAAGGGTGACCGGTACTGCCTGGACGGCGAGCGGCTGGTTGCGACCGGCGGCATCAACGGCGCAGTCAGCGCCTACGGCGGGGACGGCACGGAATACCGGCTGGAACGCGACCGCCACGTGAAGATCGTCTCGTACGCGCCAGACGCGCTGGGACCGACGTATTTCAAGGCCTATCTGCCCGACAGGCGGATCCTCACGCTGGGCGGCGGCGACGCGAACGCGATGGTGCAGGGCCACCGCGCCAAGGCCGACCAGAGCACCGGCTTCCCGGACCCGGTTCCGCAGAGCTGGCCGGTCGATTACACGCAGCAGGTGCGGTTCGGCTGGTCGTTGTCCCGGATGGAGGACCGGGCCGGCAACTATCTGACGACGGCCTATCAGCTGGACGCCTTCGAAAACCATGGCTACGAGCAGCTTCTCACCACGATCGCCTATACCGGGTCGACCAGCGCCGGCGCGGTGCCGGCGACGCGCGAGGTGCGCTTCAGATATGCCGACCGGCCCGACGCGATCGTGCAGTACGTCAGCGGCCTGCGCTTGGAGCAACGGCGACGGCTGGCCCGCGTCGAGATGCACTGGACGGGCCAACTGATGCGGTCCTACGCGCTCGCGTACGCCAACACGGGCTTCACCAAACGCAGCCTGCTGACCGGAATCCAGGAATGCGACGGCAGGGGCGCCTGCCTGGCGCCGACCTCCCTGCGGTGGTCGCCGGACGCGAGCGAGTCCTACATTGACGTCGACACCGGCATCGCGGTGACCCTGCTCGAAGCCGGGGACGATCGCAACCCGGTCCTACAGACCGCCGATCTGGACGCCGACGGGCGCGACGACATCTGGTACCGCGACGCGAGCGTCAGCGGCGGTAGCCAGGGCCATTGCCACCTGCCGGCTTCCGGCGGCGAGGTGATCGGGTGCCGGCATCTGCCCTTCAACTGCGTCGATCCGGGGGATGGCTCGGTCCAGTCCGACGGCCGGGTCATTGACGTCACCGGGGACAGCCGGGCCGACCTGCTCTTCCTCGAGCGCGACAAGTGCGACAACAACCCGGCGACGCCGGCCGAGTTCCTCAACCGGACCTACCTGAACACCCCGCTCGGCACGGTCGCGATGAATGACACGGTCGAGCAGTTCCGGCCGTACACCCGCGAACCGTACGTGCTCGACATGAACGGCGACGGCCTGCCTGAAATGGTCTCTGCCGACTTCGCCGGGTACCGGCTGAACGCCGGCGGCCGGCCGGCCGACTATCTCCGGACCGGCGCCCCGGCCGGCTTCAGCCGCAACACCAAGGGCATCGCCATCGATCTCGACGGGAGCGGCCGGGCTTCGCTACTCGCCCCGTTCGGTTGCGGCTTCGCCTGCGGCGGCGGGCACGCCGCGATCACGCTGGACGCGGACGGCCCGGTGGTCCGGTCGACCAACATCGTGTCCGATAGGGTTGGCTACGCCCGGCCGATTTTCCTGGACGTCAACGGGGACGGCCTGGCGGACTGGGTTTCGGAGGGACAGACCCAGGGCTACCTCAACGTCTCCATCAACACCGGGAACGGCTTCCTGCTGCCTGAGAAGTGGACGATTCCCGCTCCGTACAGCTTCGCCCCGGGCGTCAATCCGTTCTTCGCGTCGGCGAACGGCCCAGTGCTCTACAACCCGCAGGCCGACGTCGGCGCCCGGGTAACCGACTTCAACGGCGACGGGCGCCAGGATCTCCTGCTGCTCAGCGGCTCCGGGCACCCCAACTTCCCGCTGAGCACGCCGGCCGTCCTGCTTTCCACCGGCACCGGGTTCCAGCCGTTGTCGCTGACGCCGGCGATCCCGGTGGGTGACAACGTCAACAGCGCGGGCAATCAGCCACAGTCCGTCCGCGGATGGCGGCTCTCCAAGGTACTGGACGCGAACGGCGACGGTCTCGACGACTTCGTCCAGCCCACCCGCGGAAACTTCCATGTCTATCTGCGCAGCCCCGGCTGCACCTCGGGCTCCGATCCCGTCTGCGTGAAGGAGGATCTGCTCCTCGGAATCACCGACGGCCGCGGCGTCACCAACAGCTTCACCTATCGTCCGGTGAGCGACCCGGATGTCTACACTCGCGGCACCGGCTGCGAGTACCCGCAAACGTGCGCCCTTCGCGGCGGCTGGGTCGTTGCCCGGCACGAGATCAAGGCGCCGGGGACGTCGAGCCGCACCAGCAAGCGCTATCAGTACGCGGATGCCCGGAGCGACCTGCGCGGGCGCGGCTGGCTCGGCTTCGGCCGACGCACCGAGATCGACGACGTCACCGGCCGGAAGACCAGCACCGTCTTCGACAACACGACCCGCGTCGGCACCTTCTATCCGTGCGCCGGGATGCCCGTCACCGAGACGGCGGAGGTGACCGCCGGCGGGAGGTTGTATCGCTCGGTCACCACGACCAGCTGCCGCCCCGTCGTTCAGAACAAGACGTATTTCCCATACGCCGACAAGCGCACTGTGCGGGACTTCGAAGGACCGACCCTGCTCCGCCAGGTCGACAGTCGCCAGGTACAGGACGACTTCGGCAACGTCACCGAGACCGAACGGCTCGTCTACACCGTGCGCGCCGGGGCACCGGCCGGCCGACCCGAGAGCCGCCGGATCAGCACCGCATACGACAACTTCGACGCCTCTTGGATCGTCGGCCAGATGCGGCACCGGACCGACACGAGCACTACCCGGGCCGGCCGCGCGGAGTCCCGGACGACCGACTACGACTACAACCCCGACACAGCGATGCTGACCAGGGTGGTGGACGAGCCCGGCGACCTCGGCGTCGAGACCGTCCTCGAGCGCGACGCGTACGGGCTCGTGACCGCGATTACGTCGACCGGGTCGGGGCAGACCCGGACCCAGACGATCACCTACGACACCGCGGAGCACCTGTACCCGGTGGACGTGGCGAACGCGGCCGGACACCACACGCTCCTCGTGCACCACGGCGGCCTCGGCGTGATCACCCAGGCGACCGACCCCAACAACGTGCGGACGCAGTTCCATTACGACGGCCTCGGGCGCCAGCGCTACCTCGACGTCCCCGACAACGGCGACGTGTCGACGAGTTATCTGGCCGACGCGGCGGGCCTGCCGACCGTGACGGTGGCGGCCACCGGCGGCCGGACCACCGTCTTCCGGCAGGACCCATACGGCCGGGTCACCAGCAGGCAATGGCAGGACTTCGCAGGCGCGACCGTGCTGACTGAGACGGCCTACGACGAGGCCGGGCGGGTCGCCTCCGCCGCTCTGCCGCACAAGGCCGGCGATCCGGTGGTGTCGCGGCGCTACGAATACGACGACCTGGACCGGCTGGTGGCGCTCGCCAATCCGGACGGGACCTCGCGGATCTGGGCGTATCAGGGCCTGCAGACGACCCAGCGGGACGAGAAGGGCAACCAGCGAGTCGTGCTGGAGGACGAGTCCGGCCGCCTCGCCTCCGTCACCGACGCCACGCTGCGCACGTCGTACGCGTACGGGACGTTCGACGAGCTCCAGGAGATCATCGGGCCGGACGGAGCCACGGTCACGATGGCCTACGACCGGCTCGGCCGGCGCACGGCGCTGACCGACCCCGACTCCGGCACGCACGAGACCAGCTACAACGCCTTCGGTGAGGTCATGCGCGAGTCCGACGCGACCGGCAAGCCCACCACGTACGAGCGTGACGTGCTGGGCCGGGCCACGACGATGACGACGGCCGGCGGCACCACGACGTTCACCTGGGATACCGCGCCGCACGGCCTGGGCCTGCCGGCGGCGGCGCGCAGCACAGACAACGTCACCACGGCCTACACCTATGACGCGCTCTCCCGCCCGAGCCGCACGGTCACGACGGTCGCCGGCGAGTCGTACGCCATCGGGATGTCCTACACCCCGGACGGCCGGATCGACGTGCTCAGCTATCCCGTCGTGCCCGGCCGAGCTCCGCTGCAGGTGAAGTACGTCTATACCGCGCAGGGTGAGCTCCGCGGCGTGCAGGACGTGGCCACCAAGCGGCAGTACTGGACCGCGTGGGCCCGCAACGTGTTCGGGCAACCGACCGCCGAGGTGCTCGGCAACGGGGTCACCACCACGAGGAGCTTCGACGACGTGGGGCGCCTGCGCACCGTCGACGCGGCGGCCACCGGCGCCGGCGTAGTGCAGAGCCTGGAGTACGGATACGAGGAGAACGGCAACATCCGGCTCCGGCAGGACCACGTGCTCGGGCTCAGCGACGAGTTCAAGTACGACGCCGCCGACCGGCTCACCGGCTGGGACCAGGGCGCCACCAACGCGAACAAGACCACGACGACCTGGACGTACGGGCCCGGCGGCAACGTACTCACCGAGACGAAAGCGGGAACCACCACCCACACGTACGGGGAAAACGGGGCCGGGCCGCACGCGGTCACCACCACGAAGAGCGGAAACACGACCACCCGGTACGCGTACGACGCCGTTGGTAACCAGCGGACCGGCCCGAACCGCGCCGTGGACTACACCGCGTTCGACCTGCCGTCGAGGATCCGGACCACGAGCGGCGACGTCCGATTCTCGTACGACGCGTTCCACCGCCGCGTCCGCAAGGCGCGCGGCAACGAGTCCACCGTCTCGATCGGCGGCCTCTACGAGAAGCGGGCCGCCGCCGGCCGGATCACCCACGTCTTTTCGATCGTGGCCGATCGGCCGATCGCCCAGGTCAGCTGGGCGGTGGCTGCCCCGGATCGCACGGTCTACCTGCACGACGACGCGCTCGGATCGGTGGACACGCTATCCGACGCGTCCGGCCGTGTCGTGGCGCATCTCCGCTACACGCCGTTCGGCACCCGGTCGGTGGCGCAGGCCTCGGTGCCGGCCGCGGACGTACTGCGCGACATCCGGCGGGGCTTCACCGGTCATCAGCACGACGAGGACATCAACCTGATCAACATGGGTGCCCGGCTGTTCGACCCGTCGGCCAAGCGGTTCCTCACGCCGGACCCCTTGCTGACGGCCACCGGGAGCAGCGAGGCGCTCAACCCGTACAGCTATGGGCTGAACAACCCCACGACCGTCACCGATCCGACCGGCATGGAGGCCGACGACGGCAGCACGGTCACTTTCACCGACGACGAGAGCGCCGCCGCGGGCGGCCACATCACCGGCCACGTCGCGCCCGGCAAGACCTCTGGCCCGCCGCCGTCGGATCCCACCGGATCGTCCGGTTCGGTCTGCCCAGGAACCTGCGGCGGTGGCGCGGACGGCGGGATCGGCGTCGTCGCCCCGCGGGTCGCCGACGATATCGGCGCCCGGCCGGTCAGCAAGCCGCAGAACCTCGGCGAGTTCCTCGCCCTCCCGATCCAGGACCAGGCGCGCCTGCTCCGCAGCGAGGGCATCCCAGTGACGGAGATCAACAATCAGTCGGTCGCGCCGGCCCGGCCGATGACCGACGCCGAACTCGACGAGATCACCATCCAGCTGGAGATCACCTCCATCAACGGCGTCCTGACCGCGCTCGCACCGGTACAGAGCTGGGCCATGCGACCCGCGCTGGGCGCGTTGTCGGCGGCGAGCCGGGCCACCGGCACCGCGGCCGCCGAGGGCGCGACCGCCACCGCGCAGGCCACCGAGACCACTGCACTGCGCCTGGTGGTCGGCGGCGGCCGCACCTCGGGCGGCGGCGCCGAGGTGGCCGGCGACGTTTCTCTCAACATCGCCCGGGACGCGAGCCCCCGGATCGTCGGAAACGTAGCCAACATCCCGTTCCGCGCGGGCACCTTCAAATCCCTCTTCTTCGAGCGGATGCCATACGACGCCTTCACCGGCGAGAAGATCGGCGCACTGCGGCAGGCGGCCCGGGTGCTGCAGCCCGGCGGCCAGCTCACCATCGAGACCGGCAGCGAGGCGCCGGCCGGTGAGATCGTCGCAGAGTTGCAGCGGCTCGGCTTCACCAACATCTTCAAGCAAGAGGAGGCGGCGCTCTATATCAGCGCCACGCTAGGGTCGTTCTGATGAGCCGTACGGTCGCCTACCTGCGATGCAACAGCGGCCACTACTTCGACGGCTCGGTGTGCCCGTTCGACGGCTGGACCGCGACCGGGTGTGCCGAGTTCCCGCTGGCCGTCGCCCGCCTTGATCAGCGCGGCCTGGCGCCATCCCGCGCGCTGCTGGCTGCCGAGGGTCTGCCCGATGCGGTGCTCTCGCGAATTCTCGTGATGGAGTTCCCGGACGACTGCGCGGTGTTCGAGGCCATGAATCCCGCCGGCTACATCGTCGGCGGCCGGTGGACGCCGCTGGTCAACGCCCCGCCTGGGCTGCGCTAGGAGCGCCGCAACGCCAACCGGATTTCCACCGATCAGGTACCGGGCGCGACACCTGATATGTGTCCACCTTTTCTCCACGAGCGCCAGTATCCGGCGCGGTGCGCCGCAGGAAATTCGGCATCCTCTTCGGCCGCCGAGAATGCGCGGTGTTCACAGCCGTTATAGCCCACGCCGGGCAGGCGGTTGCGGGTACAGCGCCAGCCCGGAGTTCAGCGGTCAGGGACCAGAGCGCTGGCCTCGGTGCCCGGATCCAGATCGTTGCAGCCTACGACAGAATGAGGCAGTGAGATCGCCACTTCCCACCCCGCCCGCCATCCCCGACGGAGCCGTCGCCGCACACCCGCAACCGGTACTTGCCGCACCGGGCGACCTCATCCTGCGCCCCTGGTAACCGTCCGACGCGCCCTTCTGCCTCGCCGCGTACCAGGACATGGCGATCCGGCACTGGCACACCCGCCAACCTCCATCCAAGGCGCAGGTCACGGACTGGTTCGAGCAATACCGGCAGGACTGGTCGCAGGAACAAGGCGCCAGCTGGGCGGCGACGCGCGCCGGCGGTGAGGTGCTCGGACGGGTCGCCATCGGAAGCCTGAATCTCGACGACGGCGTCGCGGGATGCGGTTACTGGGTGCTGCCCGCTCGTGGGGCCGGAGTCGCTGCCCGCGCTCTGATCGCCGTCAATGTCTGGGCGCTCGGCGTCGCCGGCTTCCACCGTCTGCACCTGAGCCTCGACACGCAATGACGCCTCTTGCCGGGTCGCCGTCAAAGCCATATTCAAGCTGGAAGGCACTAAACGAAGCGAAGCCGTCCACACCGAAGTCGTCACGACATGCACCTGCACGCCCGCATCCGCAGCGACGAGTCAGCCCCGTGACACCGATCCACGAATCGGTTCGCAGCGTTCGGAGTTCTTCCGGCCAACCAAGATCAACCTCATTCACATGCCGCGGATAACGCGCGATCTCGCCGCCGCACGCAGGCGGTCTACCTGCGTCGGTAGCGGCCGGCCGACACTCGTTCCAGGTCGTCGTAGGTGCTGGCGTGGTTGTCAGGGGCGTTGGAGCACATTCGGCTGATGACATGGGTTCGTATCGTGGACTCCGCAAGATCGGTTCCGCGCCGGCGTAGCTCGACTACGACGTCTTGAGGGCTGAACGAGCCGTCCGCGGTTCGGGCCTCGATGCGGGGCAACGCAGCAAGAATTTCATCTCTCGCGGTCATGATTTCTATCTTGACCTCCAAGCTACTTGCCGTCGTTCCGTCGAACGTCCCTTCTATCGCAGAGCGTGCGCGCCAGTCTGCCGGGCTCGGCTCAGGTCGAGTGGCATCGACGCGAGCCGCTCCACCGGCACGCTCGCAGCCCAATTGAGAGGGTCTCCGCTGGTCGCCTCGACCATGCCTGGCCGGCCACGGTCGTGCCATTGGAGGTAAGCAACTGTGAGGGTGCTCCGCGAAACGCGGATGTCAGCCGTATCCAGGCTCGGTTGGCCTGGTGGCGAACGCCGCCCGGAGGGCGATGATCGACGTCCGGCGACGGCAGCATCGTGCTCAACTGCCCTCGGGTCCGCCGATGTCACCGGCCGCCCGATGGTCTTGGAAGAGGGTCCGGAGGTCCGTCTGAGAGGGCTAGGCTTGATCAGCGCACGTGAAATCGCGGGCCGCACGGGCAATCGGTTCTTGTTTGGCCCTGACGTGTACTGGGATGCGGATGGGACTGCCGAGGTGCATGAATGGGGGATGCCACTAAATGTTCCGTGTACCCGCTGATCCAGCAAGCCCGACCTTCGACGAGACTTTCAGGGTCGGCTTCGGTCGCTGGCTCGCCAGCTCGGCCTCTGATCGCCATGAGTGGATGCGCCGCCGCAATGCTGCCGCCAAGCTCGCCGGGCGCAACCAACGGCAGGGCATCGCGGAACGGTTTCCCGGGCCTGAGTTGCCCCAGGAACATCACGAGGCACAGCGACAAGCGCCCCGAGCTGCGCCGGTCGACCCGACAATGCGCACGCTGGGCCGGCTCGCTCGGGTCGAACTATGGCTCGCGTCCATTCAGCTTGTGGCGTTGTTGCTTCCGCTGGCGATCGTGCTTGTGATCGTCGTGGCCCTTCTGTGGTTCGTCGTGTTCTAGAGATCGCCACCTGTGGCCGACCGCGTGAGGCTAGAGGATTCGCCCAGTGTCGGTATGCGGCGTGTGGCTCGACGCTTTCTATCAAGCTGCCATCGCGCCTTCTCACACCGCACTCACATGCCGCTGATCGTGCGCGGTGGCCGGCGCGGCAGTCACCGCACGTGGCGGCTGGGCCAATGATCGCGTGTGTGACTTTGCCGAGATAGCGCGTGGAGAGGGCGTCCGGGGTTACCCAGTTCTCGTGGCTTCCTCCGGGGAGTACGGGCCTTCGCGCAGCGCATGAGCTAGGCGATTGAGCAACTCGGCCACGGTGAAATCCCAGCCGACCAACCGAGAACCGGTCCAGTCGATCCCACCCGGTAGCCCTCGTCGGCCAGCACCGGGAGGTCGTCACTTCTAAATGTCTCTAGACAGACGGATACGGGACGAGGTCGGGGCCCCAGATGTAGGCTGCCCGCTGAGCGCGGGTCTGGGATGACCAGTACGGTATCGCTCGACTACCGCTGGAGGTCTCGGACGCGGGACTTCCTTGATCATCACGCACGTACCAGACGGTGCGGTGCCGAGATCTCCCGGAAGAATGCAGCCGCCTTGCTGCCGCTCTGGCTCACGATCAGGACGCTGGCAGCGTGAGATCCTTGGCAGTGGCCTGCCTTGCGGCTGTACGCAAGCGTCCGAAACTGCCGCGGAGCGCGCATGCTCGGCCGTATCGCCGTCGCGCAAACAGTCGACGTCGCAGTACGGTCCGCACGTGGAGAGCACCCGACTGCGCGTCGACCGGATCGACGTTTGGCAGACCGACAACGAGCACACGCTGAGCCTCGGCGTCGCGGGCGTCCACGTCATGTTGATCCGCCTCCGCTATGACGGCTGGGTGGACGAGGTGATCAACGGCACCGGCGCGGTCGCGGCGGGTCCGGGCGCATGGACCCTCATCGGCCACGAGCTCTCCCTGGAGTTCGGCCCACGGGCAGCCGCGACCCTTGGCTTTCCATGCGACTGCCGGCTGCATTTGGACGTGGACGACGATGCGGTCCAGCATGTCCGGGCCGCACTACTGGAAATTCTGGATTGCGCGTGTTTTGTGGTCGACCCTGCCGAGGGCCGGGTGACCAGCTAGTCTCCTCGGTCGACCCCGCATTCAGATCGCCTCCCGGTGTGCTACAGAACGCGATCAACCGGCGGCGTCGACGCACGTACTCCGGATTGCCAACATGCTGCTGGACAGCGCTGACGGCCGTCAGTTGTGCTTCACCGTGAGGCCGGGATGTCGGCGAACGTCGCGGGCACGGTCAGGGTTCGGGCCCTCGCCGGTGGCCAGAAAGTGACGAATGCCCGGCCCACCAGGCGGTCCTCCGGGACGGTTCCGTTCGCGGCGGCGAGGTGGGCACGCGAGTCGCCCGAGTCGCTGCGATGGTCACCGAGGACGAAGACGCTGTCCGCGCCGACGGTCACGGCGAAGGGTTCGTTGGACGGGACGTCCCCGGGGAACAGGTAGTCCTCGTCGAGAGCCTGCTCGTTGACGGTGAGCCGCTGGTTTTGATCGCAGCAGACCACGCGGTCGCCGGCCACGCCGATGATCCGCTTGATGTAGTTCTCGCCGGGAGCAGCCGACCATTCCGCCGGTGGTGCGAAGACCACGATCTCTCCGCGCTCGGGTGGCTGGAACCAGTAGGCGGTCTTGTTGACGAGAACCTTGTCGTCGCGAAGCAGGGTCCGCTCCATGGACGGCGACGGAATATAGAACGTCTGGAGGAGAAACGCTCGAACCGTGCCGGCGACCACCACGGCCACGACGATCAGGACGAGGAACTCGATCAAGCGCGCTCGGCTGGTCTTGGGGGCATCGGTGTTTGCGGACACCCACGGCACACTACAAACAGGGTCCAAACCCGGTGATAGGTCTGACTTCGTTCGGGGTCAACCGAACGTAGGTGCCGACAATTACTCGAGACTTGCCACGATGGCCTGGTCGCCGAAATACGCGCCGGCAGTGGAGGAAAATGTGAATCGTGTAACGTGTCCTTTGCGAATCGGGGCCGTGGCCATGGCCGCGGTGCCGCTCCTGGCCTTGTCTCCCGCACCTGCGAATGCAGCAGACTCCTCACTCACCCAGACCTGGGGGTCCGCAACAGTCAGTGCCACGGCGGAAGCGCGGCCGGGTTTCATGCAGGGCTACGAAGTGTCGATGTCGGCCCAGGTGACCGATCACCTGAAGAATGACAAATGCGTTTACGTGGAATACCGGATCATCACGGCGTACGGTCACGACGCCGATTCGGCGATCGCCACTGCATGCAACCGGCAGACGGTGGAGCGCAGCAAGACCGTCGTCGTCGGTAACAACGCGTTCGGGCCGAAGGGCATCCCCAACGCCGTCGAATTCAAGATGTGTCACGCCGTATGGGGTGTTGATCCCTGCGTCAAATCAAAAGTGATTCTCTAGCGGTTCGCGAGATCCAGCGCCTTGTACGAGGCGCTGGACAAAAGATCGCGGACGGCTCACGAAGCCGGGTGCAGCCGGGCTGCCGCGGTGTCGCTCTACGCAAGCGCGAGAGATGATGGTGGTTGGTGTCGCCCCTTGTTCGTGTCCGGAGCCTGGGCTTGATCGTCGGCCGGCATCGTGGAGCGGGTGACACACGCACTGTCATGCCGCCGTCCGTGCGCGCTGCCCTGTCGTAGAATCGTTCACCTGCCCCTTCGTTGAGAGCCGGGTCGCCGGCCGCTACGCGCGGGCCCAGAGCTGCGGGATCGGCCCGGCTGATCAGCGGGGCCGTCGACGGCACCGGGGTTGGAGAACGACACCGAAGGCGCTGCAGGCCGGGAAGATGTGGGTGGCGGCCATTGCGACGCCGCGATCTGCGCTCCGGTGACTGGCAGCGTGGGTGAGATCTGGTCGAGCAAGCGCTGCGCCAGAGTGGCGTCGATGTCGACGTCAGCGCTGATGCGCGCATCGGCGGCGGTCGCCAGGTCCACGACGTCGTCGCTGGTGAAGGCTTGAACTCCGAGAGTGCTCAGCCGTCGCGCGAACTCCTGCACATTGATCATCTGCAGCCTATCCTCGGATTGCTAATGACCCACCGTAACCCCCGCTCCGGTTGACTGTTCCGGCGCCCACCGCGCGGGCCACTGCGGCCAACGACGGCGGTGCCGGAACTGCGCCAGATGCTCGGCGATCCGCAACTCTTCGGTGCAGGGCGGCCATCTGGGCGTCGACCTCGGAGTGCCCGGTTCGGTACTGCTCAAATCGGCGCGTGGTGATCGAGCCGAGTGCCACCGCATTGGTGCGAATGCCGGCTGGCCCGTGGTCGACTGCGACCGCGCGGGTCAAGCCCTCTACTGCCGCCTTCGCGGTTGCGTAGGGCAGGGCTCCGCGGACGGGGCGTTGGGCCTGGTGGGAGGAGACGTTGACGATGGCGCCGACTCGGTGGTGTACCAGGAAGTGGTTGACCGCGGTGTGGCAGCCGGTGAGTGCCAGCGCCAGATTCGCGGTGATGAGGTCCAGGATCTCGGTAGCCGAGGCGTCAACGAGGTCGGCGTCGCGGAAGATCGCCGCGTTGTTGACCCATCCGGTCAGAGGACCGGTGGCCTCGGCTGTCGTTGCCGCTCGTTGTGCGGTCCTGGGGTCGCGGGCGTCGCCGACGACGTCGCATCGCTGGAGCGGCGTTGCGCTTCCCAGCCACGGCGCAGGGGGTGGCGGCCAGAGCGGAGGCCCTCTCGTTGCTGGTCAAGCCACATTTCCAGTTCGCTGACGGCTGTGTCATGGGGACACTCGGTGGTGTCGATGACATGGGTCTGCCACCGAGGGTCCTCGGCGGCCCACGACGACCAGCGGTGCCATGCCATGGCTGATGCGCTGTTTGCGGTGATGACCTCGGGCCGGTGGCGGGGATCGCGAGCGTGTCCGCGGTGCCAGGCCGCCCAGCTGTTGAAACGGTCAACCTCGTGTTCCGGCCAGCGGTCCGCATCGCGTTGCCTGAGCCGGCGTCGGCGCTCTTCGTCGGCGACGTCGATCAGGCATACCGCGATGGCGTTCAGCAGCGGCGCCGACGGGGCGGCCAGGATCTCGCCGAGTGGGGCTTGACCGGTCAGTAGGAGGTCGACCTGGTCGGTCTGGTAGTCGAGCGCGCGGCGGATCCACTCCTCGGTGTTGTGGTTGCGCCAGTGCGGGGACGGGTTGCGCGGAACGCCGCTCTCGTCGCTGTCGTGAACGGCCAGTCGATCGCATCGCTCGGCGACGGCGAACGCGAGGGTGGACTTGCCTGAACAGCTCGACCCGGTCAGCACCAGCAGCATCCGCGAACAATGTCAGACGCGCGCCAGGGGTTGCCAGCGATTTGATGGCCTTGATCGAGTTGTCAAGCCAGATGGTGATTGAGGCTCGCCGGCGTTTCAGGGCTCTCATGGCTTCCAGCGCCGCTGTCCAGCAGGGTCAGCGGTGCGGCGCGTGGACGATCTTGTCGGGTGCGATGGTCAAGATGAGGCGCACCTGGTCGCGGCCTCCGAACCATGGGTAGGGCCGGCCGAGGTACTTGTGTGCCAGCTCGTCGATGTGGTCAGCGCCGCTTTTCGAGGCCACGTCGATGACACGACCTTTCACCGAGTAGTAGTCGGTCACATCGTCCGGGTCGGTCACGATGACCGAGACGCGCGGGTCCCGTTCGACGTTGCGTACCTTGCGGAAGCCCTCCACCGTGTTGATCAGGATGTGGTCGCCATCCGTGTCGACCCATGTCTCGGTCAGCTGGGGGCGAACCGTCTGGATCCACGGTCGCGATGAAACATGGGCTCGGGCGGCGCAGGAGAGCGAGCAGCCCTTCGGGCAAGGTCATCATTGATCAAACGTACGCCGCTCGTCCGGGTGACCTGCCTCAGCGCTGATCTGGCCGCGATTCGTGCGCTGGTTGAGTGGTGATGCGTGGTCGTCAACCCGTTCACCATCCGATGCCGGTGGGCGGAAAGGGGCGTTCACTGCTCGCTTCCGGTCCCCGGCTGCCGCAGGGCGAGGGTGGCGTGAACTTGGGCGAGTTGCGTGGTGGCGGTGAGCATCGCGAGGTCGGCGCCGGGAACGTACGGTTCGTCGGAGTGGTCGTCTTCGTTGATGTTGGTGTGGTAGTCGACCAGGCAGATCTGATAGAGGCGTTCGGCTTCGGCGGTGAGTTCGGCGGCGCGGGCAGCGTGCTCGTCAGCAGTCATGCCGATCATGGTGTCATCCCGGCTCGGCGCAGCCTGGCGACGGCAACAGGCGGATCGTCGGTTGCCGGCGCCCTGGCCAGGCCGCAGCAGGCTGTTCCGCTGCGGCCGGCGCCCCGCGGAAGGCCGGTCACCCGGTCCGGGGGTCGTGTTGGAGCATGGGTGCGAGGAACCGGCGGGCCACGGTGCTGAGCTGTTCGGTGTCGTCGAGGTCGACGACGAAGCTCGGAGTGACCAGGAAAGAGCAGGACAGCCGTGTCATCAGCTCGGCTACGAGTTCGACGTCGACGCGGCCCGAGATGTGGCCGGCGTGCTGTTCCTTGCGGAGTTGCCCGGCGACGAACCGTTGCACGGTGGCGAGCATCAGCCCCCCGTCGCCGACCAACGAGGGGATGACCACGTCGGGTTCGGCAGTCATCAGGCCGCCGATGAGCTGGTTGTGCCGCAAGGCCTGTAAGGAGCTGACGAAGCCCAGCACGACCCGGTCGGCGGCGGTGCCGGCGGTCTGGATGTCGACGGGGAACTGGTCGAAGTAGCGGCGGAACTCGCGCCGGATCACGTGCTTGACCAGGGCGTCCTTGGTGGCGAACCGGCGGTAGGCGGTGATCCTGGAGACGCCTGCGCGGCGGGCCACATCCTCCATGGTGGAGCGGCGGATGCCCATGCGGCAGAACTGGGCGTGTGCGGCGTCGAGCAGGCGCGTGGTGACCTCGTCGTTGTCATCGGTGAGACCGGCGTCCGGGCCGGCCCCTTCGATTGCCTCGAGGATGGCGCGCCCCAGCAGCGAATCCGAGCCCGGGACGGTGCCGGGTGCGGGTGGCGATGGATCGGTCGGTGGCCTGCCCATGCTCGCCCCTCCCGTGAGTCACATTGACACTATTTGTATCACGATACCAACCGCGGAAGCGGAACCAGCGGCGCGTCTGGCCTGCTCGCACGGGCCGAGCCGCAGGCACGGATCGATGGATATCGCATCGAGGCTTGTGGCTGCCGTAATGCTGTGGTCCTATCCCTGATACATCAAAGCAATGTTTGTTTCACCGTATCAACGGGCTTTCGGTGTCGACGGAGGAGAGCGAAGCGTGAAACCTCTCAGCAGGCGAAACATGTTGAAGGCGGGCGGCGCGCTGGGTGCGATCGGCGCGCTGAGCGCCGCCGCCCCGGCCCAGGCCTGGACGTGGTCGGCAGCGGGATCAGTGGCCGGGGCCGGCGCGGGCGCCGACCCCCGGTGGGTGTGGGATCCGGAGGCCGACCCGCTGGTCGCCTCGATCATCGGCCGCGGCGACGTGCCCCAGGTCAACACGCTGCTGCGGACCTGGAAGAAGAACGGGCAGCCGCTGCCGGACGGGTTACCGGCCGACCTGCGGGACTTCATGGAGTACGCCCGGCGACTGCCGTCCTGGGCCGACCAGGACAAGCTCGCCACCGCGGTGGAGTTCAACGAGAAGCGCGGGCTCTACCTCGGCGTCCTCTACGGGCTGGCCAGCGGCATGATGAGCACCGTCATCCCGAAGGAGGCCCTCGCCGTCTACTACTCCCGCGGCGGCGCGGACATGAAGGACCGCATTTCCAAGACCGCCAAGCTGGGGTACGACATCGGCTCCGTCAACGCCTACCAGCCCGACGGCGAGATGATCGTGACCGCCGTGAAGACCCGTCTCGTACACGCCGCGGTGCGTCACCTCCTGCCGCAGTCCCCGCAGTGGACAGGCGCTGCCGACGAGGACATCCCGATCAGTCAGCGGGACATCATGGTCACCTGGCACAGCCTGCCGACGACCGTGATGCGCAAGCTCACCGACTGGAAGGTGCCGATCCCGGCGGCCGAGTCCGCGGCGTTCCTGCACTCGTGGCAGGTCGGCGCGTACCTGCTCGGCGTGCGCGAGGAGTACATCCCGGCGTCATGGGCGGAGGCGAACGCGCAGGCCGTGCAGGTTCTCGACCCGGTGCTGACGCCGACACCCGAGGGCGTCGAGCTGGCCGACATCCTGCTGCACCTCGGCGCCTCGGTCGACGCCGGCCTGCTCAGCAAACCGATCCTCGGCGCGTTCACCCGCTTCATGCTCGGCGACAAGATCGCCGGATGGCTGGAGATCCCGCGTGAACCGGTGTGGGATCCGCTGCTGCGCACTGCCTGGGGACCCTTTGTCGCCGTACGCGAAGGATTGTTGCCTTTCCCTCTTGCGCCGAAGGCGTATTGGCTCTTCGACGAGTTCCTGCGCAAGGCGGCCCTGCTGTTCCTGTCCGGGGCACGGCCGATCAGCATCGAGATCCCCGACACCAACCGCCCGTCATGACAACCGAGCAGAAGGTACGGCGATGACTGAACTGAGCAGAAGAGAAGTTTTGCTGTCCGGCGGTGCCCTGGGGGCGTTCGGTGCGCTCGGTTTCCCGTCGCCGGCTCATTCGCGCGAGCAGATGCCCTGGACGTGGTCGCCGGCCGGTTCGATCGCCGGCAGCGGGACCGGCGCCGACCCGCGTGCGGTGTACGACGCCGAAGCCGACCCGGTCTCCGCGCAACTGCTCGACAGCGGCGCTGTTCCCGAGGTCAACCGGCTGCTGTGGAACTGGACCCGCAACGACCAGCCACTACCCGCCGGGCTCCCGGGCTACCTGCACGACTTCATCGAACAGGCCCGCCAACTGCCGTCCTGGGCGGACCACACCAAACTCGAGGCCGCCGCCCAGTTCAACAAGTCCCGCGGCCTCTATCTCAACCTGCTCAACGGCGTCGGCGGCGGCATGCTGAGCACCGCCATCCCCAAGGAGGCATGGTCGGTCTACTACTCCAAGGGCGGGGCGGACATGGAGGACCGTGTCGCCAAGACCAGCCTGCTCGGCTTCTCGGTCGGCTCCCTGAACGCCTATCGCCCCGACGGCGACTGCGTCGTCCAGGCCGTGAAGACGCGACTGGTGCACGCGGCGGTCCGGCACCTGCTGCAACAGTCCCCGCACTGGAAGTGGGGGATCCCGATCAGCCAGGAGGACATCCTCGTCACCTGGCACACCCTGCCGACGTACGCGATGCGCAAACTGCGGGAATGGAAGGTGCCGGTCAGCGCTGCCGACTCTCAGGCCTACCTCCACGTCTGGCAGGTCACCGCCCACCTGCTCGGCGTCCACGACGAGTACATCCCGGCCACCTGGGCCGCCGCCAACGCCCAGTCCGGCCAGGTGCTGCCGCCGAACATGGGGCCGACCAGGGAGGGCGTCGAACTCACCGACATCCTGCTGGGCCAACTCGCCGAACAGACCAGCCCGGCCAGCATCAGCCGCCCGCTGTGCAACGCCCTCGGCCGCTATCTGGTCGGTGACCAGGTCGCCGACTGGGACCAGATCAAGCGTGAGCCGATCTGGGGCCCACTGATCGCCACCGCCTGGCCGGCCCTGGTCAAGTTCCGCGAAGGACTCATCCCACTGCCGCTGGTGCCCGAAGCCGCCTGGGTCCTCGACGAGGCCGCCCGCCAGTACATCCTGTTGTTCCTCACCAAGGCCCGGGAAACCAAGATCGAGATCCCGATGATCAACCGGCCCGAGTGAACCGTGACCGCACCCATCGCACGGCGCAGATTCCTGGGTTACGTGCTGGCCGCCCCGATCCTGGTGACCGCCGCCGACCTCGCCACCGGTGATCCAGCAGCGGCGGGGGATCTCACCGAGCTGCTGGACCTCAACGACATCATGACCGCGGCCGCACTGCCGACATCCGGTCTGATCACCGTCGAGATCAACCCGGACGGGACGGTGTCGTTCGCACTGCCACGGGCCGAGGTCGGGCAGGGCATCACCACCTCGAGCGCCATGCTGATCGCCGAAGAACTGGCCGTACCCCTCTCGCGTGTCCGGGTCACCCTGGCCGACGCCCGGCCGGAACTGCTGTTCAACCAGCTGACCGGCGCGTCCAACACCACCATCGCCACCTACACGCCGATCCGGGTCGCCGCCGCCGTCGCCCGCCGGCGGATCCTGGCGGCGGCGGCGACCGAGTTCGGCACGACGGTCGACGACCTCCAGCTGAAGGCCGGCGTCATCACCGACACCACCGGCCGCAGCGCCGACATCAGCGAATTCGCCGGCAAGGCCGCCAGCCCGAGAACCCTGTCCGTACCGGTGGAACTCCACTCCCGGGAGAGCTTCACCGTCATCGGCCGGCCCCACAGCCGCATCGACGCCCTCGACGCGGTGACCGGCCGCAAGAAGTTCGCGATGGACCTCGACGTCGCCGGCGCGAAACCGGCGATGATCTGTCGCCCACCGACGATCAACGGCAAGGTCGGCTCGGTCACCAACCGGGCCGAGGTCCTCGCCATGCCGGGCGTCACCGACGTGGTGACCGTCTCCACCGGTGTAGCGGTCCGCGCCGGCACTTTCGGCCAGTGCATCGACGCCGTACGCGCGCTGCGGATCGTCTGGCGGCCCGGCACTGTCGACGGTAAGTCCGACGACAGCGTGCTGCGCGAACTGGCTGCCGCGGAACTGCCGCTCGGGCCCCGGCCACCGACCCGGACTGTCGAAGGCCGGTTCACCTTCCACTTCCGCAGCAACAGTGCCCTGGAACCCAACTGCGCGATCGCTGACGTACGCCCCGGCCGCGCCGAGATCTGGGCGTCGCTCAAATCACCGATCGTTGCCCGGCAGAGCATCGCCGCCTGCCTCGGACTGCCACCAGGCGCCGTCACCGTGCACGTCACCGAAGGCGGCGGCTCCTTCGGCCGCAAGCTGTTCTTCGACGCCGCGCTGGAAGCCGCCGAGGTGTCCCAGCGGATCGGCAAGCCCGTCAAACTGATGTGGCACCGCGCCGACGACTCACGGCAGGGACGCACCCATCCGATGGCCACCTCCCGGGTCCGCATCGCCTATGCCGGCAACCTGGTGCTCGGCTACGAACAGCGGCACACCAGCGTCACCACCGACCTCGGCCACGGACTCGGTGAACTGTTCACCGCCATGGCCGCGCGGCTGCCGATCGGCGACGCCGCGTTCGCGCAGACGTTCTTCCAGTTCAGCCACACCTCGCCGTACCGGTTCGGGATCCACAGCCGCCTGCTCAGCGAAACCGGCAAAGGCTTCAACACCGGCAGTATGCGCAACGTGTACTCACCCGACACCACCTGCGCCCGCGAACTCGTCATCGACCAGCTCGCCGCCCGGATGGGAAAGGACCCGTACCGGTTCCGGCACGACTTCCTTCTCGACGACCGTTCCCGGGCAGTGCTGTGCAAGGTCGCCGAGGCCGGGCAGTGGGGCCGGCCGATGCCGGCGGGCACCGCCCAGGGCATCGCGTTCCACGCCGAGTACAAGGCCGTCAGCGCCACCCTCATGGAGATCGACTGCCGGCCCGAGACCGTCAACCGTCCCATCCGCGACGGTGTGGGCGGACCGCGCATCACCAAAGCCGTCTCCGCCGTCGACGTCGGGCTCACGGTCAACCCGCGAGGGCTGGAAGCACAGATGATGGGCGGGATCTCCGACGGCATCGCGCTCGCCCTCACCTCCAGCCTGCACCTGCGCGACGGCCATTTCCTGGAGGCCAGCTGGGACAACTACTTCTACACCAGGCAGTGGAACACCCCACCCGACCTGCGGATCATCATCATGCCCAGCACGTCCGGCCAGCCCGCCGGCGCCGGTGAACTAGGTGTCGCCGCCGCGATGGCCGCGGCTGCCTGCGCGTACGCGCGCGCCACCGGCACGATGCCGACGGTCTTCCCGATCAACCACGGCACACTCTCGTTCACACCGAAACCCACGATCCCGCCGATCCCCGCCTCGCCCACCGACGGAGTCCGCCGTGCCTGAACACACCTTCCGCGTCAACGGTGAACAGGTCACCGTCGACGTCGCCGACGACGTGCGCCTGCTGTGGGTGCTGCGCGACATCCTCGGCATCACCGGCCCGAAGTACGGCTGCGGTATCAACGTCTGCAAAGCCTGCACCAGCCACCTCAACGGCGCCGCGGTCAACCCCTGCGCCATCGCCGTCAAGGATCTGCAGCCCACCGACGAACTGGTCACCATCGAAGGACTCCCGGGCACCGTCGGCAAAGCCCTGCACCCGATGCAGCAGGCCTGGCTCGACCACGACGTCGTCCAGTGCGGATACTGCCAGCCCGGCCAGATCATGGCCGCCGTCGCACTGGTCCACCAGGTCACCGCCGAAGGCCGCGAGCTCACCGAGACCGACCTCGACGGCCTGCGCAACATCTGCCGCTGCGGCACCTACTCCCGTATCCGCGAAGCGATCAAGGCAGCCACCAAGATGATGTGACGCCCAGAGGCGGCTTGTCCGCACGCCGGCAGGGCGGCATCCGCTCCTCGGCAAGAGATCGAGTTCGGCGCGTACGGGTGGCCACTTCATCGTCGCGGCCGGCCTCGGGCTGGCCGGGGTCGGCCTGCTCGGGCTGCTCGGCCCCCGGCTGGCGCTCTCGACGGCCCGGGCCGAACGGTGGCGGCTGCGCCTGGTCGGTGATGCTCCGCCGCCGCCCGGGCGCCGCGGCGACCTCTACACCGACCCGGCCACCTGGCGGGCCGTGGCTTACATGGTGCTGCTCGTCGTCGTCGGCCCGATGTGGCTCGGCGTGCTCGGGGCGATCGGGCTGGTCATCGTTTCGACGCCGATCGCGGTGGCCCACCGGATCTCGATCATGGACTCTCTGGCCGGCATCGCCGGACGAGCCGCCGGCGGGCTGCTCCTGATCCCGGTCCTGCTGTATCTGACCGCGCTGCTCGGCGGGGCGCACGCCGCGCTCGCTCGCCTGCTGCTGTACCCGGAGCCGTCCGAGGAACTGGTCGAGGTGGCTCGCTCCCGCACCCGGATGGCGCACGCGTTCGACGCGGAGCGGCTGCGCATCGAGCGTGACCTGCACGACATAGCTCAGCAGCGCCTGGTCGCCCTCACCATGCAGATCGGGATGGCCCGGCTGGATCTGCCGCCGTCCTCGCCGGCCGCCGCCGCGATGGCCTCCGCGCACGACCAGGCCAAGACGCTGATGGCCGAGCTGCGGGATCTGATCCGTGGCATCAGCCCCCGCACGCTGCGGGAGCTGGGCCTGCGAGCCGCAGCCGAGGAGCTGGCGGCGGCAAGCTCCCTTGACGTACGCGTGAATGTCCCCTCGTCGCGGTTCCCGGCCGACCTGGAGTCGGTGGCTTACGCGGCGATCTCCGAGGCCCTGGCCAACGCCATGAAGCACGCCACCGCCGCCGAGGTCACCGTCACCGCCCGGTGCGAGGCCGGCCGGCTACTGGTCGAGATCCGCGACGGCGGCAGCGGCGGTGCCGACCCCGAGCGCGGATCCGGGTTGACCGGGCTCGCCGACCGGGCCGCCGCGGCCGGGGGCCGGCTGCTGATGGCGAGCCCGCTCGGTGGTCCGACGATTCTGCGGGTGGAGCTGCCGTGCGCGTCGTGATCGCCGAGGACTCGGTGCTGCTGCGGGAGGGGTTGAGCGCGATGCTGCCCCGGTTCGGGATCGCCGTCGTCGCCGCGGTGGGGGATGCCCCCGCGTTGCTGGACGCGGTGGCCGAGTACCGCCCGGACCTGGTGGTCACCGACGTCCGGATGCCGCCGGGCTACACCGACGAGGGGCTGCGGGCCGCCATCGCACTGCGCAACGAGGACCCGGGGCTGGCGGTGGTCGCCCTCAGCCAGTACGTACAGCACAGCTATGCCGGGGAACTGCTCGCCTCGGGTTCCGGCCGGTCGATCGGCTACCTGCTCAAGGACCGCATCGGCGACGTGTCCGAGTTCGCCGGGCAGCTGCGCCGGGTGGCCGAGGGCGGCACGGTGGTCGACCCGGAGGTCGTACGGCAGCTGATGCAACACCACCGCGATCCGCTCCGACAGCTCTCGGCCCGCGAACGCGAGGTCCTCGCCGTTGTGGCGCAGGGGCACTCGAACGCAGCCGCGGCCCGGCTCCTCTGCCTGACCGAGGCCGGGGTCGCCAAGCACATCGGCAACGTCCTCACCAAGCTGAACCTGCCGGTCAGCGACGACACCAACCGGCGGGTCCTCGCCGTGCTCGCGTACCTGCGCGGCCGATCCGACTAGGAGCCCTGTTTTGATCACCACCACTGCCCGGCGTCACGCCGCCGGGCTCCTCACCGTGGTCGTCTTCCTGGCCACCGCGTTCTTCCTCGCGCCGCTGCTGCTCGGCCCGAGCGGGCTTGACGACTTGCCGCGCGCCTTCGCCGCCTACTGGTCCTCGGGCGGCGCGGACCTCCCGCCCGACCTCCAGCACCTCGTCGACCGGCAGTTCCGCTACCACCTGGTGCGGGTGGTGATCGCCGTGCCGCTGCTCGCGGTGCTCGTGACACTGGCCGTCCGGTACCGGCGGTACCAGCTTCTCACCGGCGCACTCTCGCTCGCTGCGGCGGTGCTACTGATCGCCTCCGTCCAGGGGGTGGTGTCACCTTTCGGCACGCTGCTGCCGGTGCTCGCGTCCGGCCCCTTTGGTGCCGATCTGGTCGCGGCCCTGGCCCAGATCCGCGACCAGCTCGAGAACGGCCCGGCGTCGCCCACGCTGAATGTCATGCTCGACGAGTACGTGCGGTGGCACCTGGTGAAGGCCGTGCTGGTCGGTCTGCTGGCGGCCGTCCTCATCGGCCTGTCGGTGGTGGCCTGGCGCCGGCATCGGTTGGCCGGCCTGCTCACGGCGGTGCCCGCCGCGGCCGCGCTGGTCGTCCTGGTAGCCAACGTGACCACCGCGGCGGACCCCATCCCGCCGTTCCTGCTTCTCCTCGAGGGCAGTTGGTGAGGTCGGTGCACCTGCTGCGGTATCAACACACTCGAGGTGGAACCGGCTGACTTGGTGGTTCCGGGGCGCGGGCCCCGGAGCCACTGGCGATCGCAGTTACGGCGTCACGCGAGCGTGCCATGTCGCATGCCACGTCTGTGGGCCGATCACGCCGTCGATCTCGAGTTTCTTCTCCCGCTGGAACTGCACACAGACCTGTTCGGAGTCTTTGTCGTAGACCCCGTCGGTACGGATGCGCCAGCCGCGATCCTTCATCTTGAGTTGCCAGGTACGCACGTCGTCGCCGGTCATGACGGGCGGCTGGGTGATGTGCCGGCGCCAGGCGTTCGGCGTACCTGCGATCTTCTTCGGAGCTTTCTCGTAGTCCAGCCCCGGAATCAGGGCGGCGTGGGTCCAGTTCCGGCCGACGGCATTGAAGCAGTTGACGCCGAACTTCCTGCCACGCGCCTCTATCGTGCTGCCGTTGCCGAGGCTGACCGCCACGTGGGCGGCATCCGGCCGGTTCTTGCCGAACGGGTTCCCGCCGGCGAACCGGAACAGCAGCGCGCCCTGGATGTCGATCGCCCGGCTCACCTTGATCAGGGTGTCGTTCCTGCGGCAGTGCTGGGCCTGCAGCCAGGAGCCGTCCGGCATCCTCGGGCGGACCTTGAATCGGCCGCATCCCCACTCGACCAGTTCGGAACAGTCGAAGGCCGACGGATCGGGGTTGGAGATCTTGCTCTCCACCCCGAACAGGTACCGGTCGCCCCTCTGTCGCAGCAACAGTCCGACAAAATCGGCAGCTCTAGTCATTTTGCATCTCCCTGGTGTCGTACCGGCGTAGCGGAATCGAACGATGTGTGCGTCTCGCGGGTCACGGGTGGAGGATCTTGTCGCCGGGCCGGATCAGGTCGAAGTGGCCCGGCGGGTGCTCATCGCCACGTCACACGCTCCTTGCGTGGTCAGGTGAGTTCCTTGGTCTCGAGGTGGAGTTCGCGCTCCACCTCGACCCCGACGGTGAAGCCGCGGGAGAAGCTGGGGGAACGGGTCAGGTTGAACGACGCGGTCGCGACCTCGCCGGCGACCAGCTGACGCCCGGCCACGTCGTCCCGGCCGAACGTCGCGGGCTGCGGCTGGTCGAAACGGATGTCCGTGACGTCGTCGTCCAGCGGGTGGCCGACCTGGCTCCGCACCGTCCCGGGTATGAACCGCACGGTGAGCACCTGATCGAAGCTGGGCCGCTCGCGCAGCTCGTGGGTCAGGTACATCCGGCCGCTCCGGCCGAAGGCCAGGTATCTCAGCGGGCGGCCCGGTCCGGGCTCCGCCTCGGTGTCGAGCCGGCGGTGGAGCACCACCCGCCGGATGCCGGCCCGAGCCGCGGTGGCGATGGGGACGCCCCCGCGCTCGAAGTGCCCGCGTACCAGCGTGCCGTCGAGAACGGTGCGAGCCGGGGCATCGTCGTGCGGTTCGATTTCGTCGATGGGGAAGGGTGCCGGGTCGAACGTGTACATGCCGTCACCGTGCAGTGCCCGGTCGGCGCGCAGGATGCCGCGCGTGGCGTCGTCGAGGGCGACCTCGAGCACCACCTGGAAGTTGTGCGGGACGGTGTACATCGGCAGGTGCGACAGGTACAGCGGATCCTCGCCGAACAGCAGCATGCCGTGGCGGCCTGTGGTGTCGCCCGGATCGGATCCGGGTCCGCTGTGGCCGTGATGCGCGGTGGTCATGGCGCCTCCTTCCACGAGAGGTGGGACATGTCCGTACGGTCACCGCAGGGCCTCCTCGCGGACCTTGCGGCGACCTTGCGGCGCAGGTCAGGATGAGGACACGATCAGTGGTTGGATGATCACCAAGGGTGCTGATGTGGAATTCCGGCTGTTCGGTGAGGTGCAGCTGGCGGCCGCGGGACGGCCGCTGGACACCGGTACGCCGCGGCAGCAGGCGGTGCTCGCGGCGCTGGCGGTGGAGGCGGGACGGGCGGTGGCGATCGAGACGATCGTCGACCGGGTGTGGGGCGACAACCCGCCGGCCGAGGCGCGCAACGTGCTGTACTCCCACGTGAGCCGGATTCGCCGGATGCTCAAGCAGGCGGCCGCTTCCGGTGACGGCACCGTGGTACGGCTCGAACGCCGGCACGCCGGATACCTGCTGGACGCCGACCCGGACCTGATCGATCTGCACCGATTCGTGCGCCTCGCCGACCTGGGCCGGGACCCGTCCCGCGCGGACACCGAGCGGGTACAGGCCCTGGTCGAGGCGCTGAGCCTGTGGCGCGGCATCCCGCTGGCTGCGCTGACCGGCGACTGGGCGGCCAATGTGCGCGAGAGCTGGCACCGGCGCCGGCTGGACGCCGCCGTGGGCTGGGCACGCGCCGAGTTGCGGCTCGGCCACCCCGAGGCGGTGATCAACGCGTTGCCCGACCTGATCACGGAATACCCGCTCGCCGAGCCGCTCGAAGGGCTGTTCATGACCGCGCTGCACGCGGCCGGCCGGGACGCGGAAGCCATGGACCGCTACGTGACGGTGCGGCAGCGGCTGGCCGACGCGCTGGGCGCCGACCCGGGACCGGAGCTGCGCGCCCTGCACGAAGCCATCCTGCGTGGCGAGCCGGCGACCGCGCCGATCGATGATCGGGTGGCCCCGCCCGCCCGCGGCACCGCGCCGGCCCAACTGCCTCCGGACGTGTACGGCTTCACGGGGCGCGACGCTCCACTGCGGCGCCTCGACGCGCTGCTGGACCGGACTTCCGATCCGGCCGGCCACACCGTGGTGATCGCGGCGATCGACGGCATGGCCGGCATCGGCAAGACGGCGCTGGCGGTCCACTGGGCGCACCGCTCGGCGCCACACTTCCCCGACGGCCAGCTCTACGTGAACCTCCGTGGATTCGACCCGACCGGGACCCCGGTGGCGCCGGACGAGGCCGTCCGTGGCTTCCTCGGCGCGCTCGACATGCCGCCCGAGCGGATCCCGGTCACGCTGGACGCCCAGGCGGGCCTGTACCGCAGCCTGCTGGCCGGCCGGCGAGTGCTGGTGCTGCTGGACAACGCCCGCGACGTCGAGCAGGTGCGCCCGCTGCTGCCCGGGGCGCCGGGCTGCATGGCGGTGGTGACCAGCCGCAACCAGCTCGCCGGCCTGGTCGTGACGACCGGGGCGTACCCGATGACACTCGGCCTGCCTCCGGTCGACGAGGCACGGCAGCTGCTGGTGCGCCGGCTGGGCGCCGGCCGGGTCACGGCCGAACTGTCCACCGCGGACGACATCGTCGCGATGTGCGGGCGGCTTCCGCTGGCCCTGGCCATCGTGGCAACCCGCGTGGCAACCCGGCCCGGCCTGCCGCTGGCCGTCCTCGCCGCCGAGTTGCGCGAGGCACAGGGCGGACTGGAGGAGTTCACCGATCCCGACGTGGCAAGCGATGTGCGTGCGGTGTTCTCCTGGTCGTACCGGCAACTCAGCCCGCCCGCCGCGGAACTGTTCCGGCTGCTGGGGTTACCTGCCGGACCGGACATCGGGACGGCCGCGGCGGGCAGCCTCGCCGGCCGGCCGGTCGCCGAGATCCGGCCGCTGCTGGCCGAGCTGGCCCGGGCCCACCTGATCCAGCGCACCCTCAACCGGTACGCCTTCCACGACCTGCTGCGCGCGTACGCGACGGAGCTGGCTCGCACACTCGACGGTGCGGCCGAGCGGGCCGCCGCGCTGCACCGGGTGCTCAGCCACTACGTGCACAGCGCCGATTCAGCCGATCTGCTGCTCAATCCGCACCGGGACGATCCCGTGACGCCGCCGCCGGTCCCGGCCGGGGTCGAACCGGAACGACCGGCCGACCAGTCCCAAGCGCTGACCTGGTTCGTTGCCGAGCACCGGGTGCTGCTGGCGACGCTCGGCCGGTCCGGCGACGACACGCTCGTCTGGCAGCTGGCGTGGGCGCTGGTCCGGTTCTTCGCGTACCACGGGCACTGGCAGGACTCGATCAACACCCTCACCGCGGCCGTGGACTCCGCCCGGCGGCTGGGAGATCCACATAAGGAGGCATTCGCGCACCGCTACCTGGGCTGCGCGAACATCCGGCTGGGTAGTTTCGCCGACGCCGGGAAGCGCCTGTCCGACGCGCTGCGGCTGTACCGTGCGGTCGGTGATCTCGCCGGCGAGGCGCATACCCGACGCCATCAGGCCTGGCTGCTGGAGCGTCAGGGCCGCTACCGGGAGGCGCTCGAGTACGCCCGGCAGGCCCTCGGCCTGTTCCACACCGCCGGCCATCAGGCCGGCGAGGCTCGGGCGCTGAACGCGGTCGGATGGTTCGCCGCGATGCTGGGCGACTACGCCGAGGCCATCACACACTGCGAGCAGGCACTCGAGCTGCAACGGGGATCGGGTGACCGGTTCGGGCAGGCCGAGACCTGGGACAGCCTCGGATACGCCAACCAGCGGCTCGGCCGGCACGCGGCGGCCATCTCCTGTTACCGGATCGCGGTCGCGCTGTACAGGGAGTTCGACGACCGGTACAACGAAGGAGACACCACCGCGTCGCTCGGCGACGCTCACTACGCGGCGGGCGATGCCGCATCCGCCCGCGACGCATGGCGACGAGCGGCCGACATCCTCGACCTGCTGCACCATCCGGACGCCGGCCGGATCCGCGCCAAGCTCGCGGCTCCCGAACCGGCGGCGAGCACCTGATATCCGAAATCCACAGGGAGGTCTTCAGTGCACGAGATAACGGTTTCCTCGAGCGACCTCGCAGCGCTGGCTGAGGCGCTCAACGGCGGCACCGCGCCTGCCGAGAGCGTGCTGCGGCCTCTGCTCGCGGCGCTGGACAGCGAGACGGCTCCCGAGCCGGAGCCGCCGGAGTCGCTGCGCCAGACGTTCGACAAGGCTTTCGCTGCCGAAGAGCCGCAGGCGGGGCACATCGACGTGCGATTCAAGATCGGTCGCTGACCGCACCGCATGCGTACCGTCCTGGTCTCGATGCCTTTCATGGGCATCGACCGCCCGTCGATCCAGCTCGGCCTGCTCAAGGCGATCGGTGAGCGGAACGGCTTCGACGTGCGGACCCTGCACGCCAATCTCGACTTCGCGGCGCGGATCGGGGTGGACAGTTACCGAGCGCTCGCCGAGACGCGCGGCCCGCTGGTCGGTGACTGGCTCTTCTCCGTCGAGGCGTTCGGCGAGCGGGCTCCCGATCCTGCCGGCCGCCTGCCGGACGAGGCGGCCACCGACCTGGCGTACCTGCGCGGAACCGGAGAGGAGGTCCGCGAGCGGCTGCTGCGCATCCGTGACCTTGAGGTGCCCGCGTTGCTCGACTCCCTCGCCGACGCTGTCAAGTGGGACGATGTCCAGGTCGTCGGCTTCAGCTGCACCTTCCAGCAGAACACTGCCTCATTCGCGCTGGCACGCCGGTTGAAGCGACAGTTCCCGCACCTCGTCACGGTTTTCGGCGGGGCGAACTTCGACGGTGAGATGGGCTCCGAGCTGGCCCGCACTGTCGACTGCATCGACCTGGCGGTCAGCGGTGAGGCGGACGCGGCGTTCCCGCGCCTCCTGACCGCCCTGGCCACCGGAACTGACCCCGCGGCGGTGCCGGGCGTCTGCCGCCGGGCCGGTGACACGGCCGTCGCGACGCCTCCCGAACCGCCGTACCAGCAACTCGACGAACTGCCGCTCCCGGACTACGGCGAATACTTCGAGCGCGCGGAGCGGCTGAAGGTGGTGCCCCGCGCCGCGCGCCGTCAGGTGTGGCTGCCGTTCGAGAGCGCACGCGGGTGCTGGTGGGGCGTGCGGCACCACTGCACGTTCTGCGGGCTCAACGGTACGACCATGCCGTTCCGTTCGAAGTCGCCGGCGCGGGTCCTGGACGAACTGGCCGGGCTCGCCCGCCGGTACGGTTCCTTCCGCTTCGAGGCGGTGGACAACATCCTCGACCCGCGCTACCTGCGGGAGCTGTTCCCGGCGATCGCCGACAGTGGTGCCGGCTACGAGTTCTTCTACGAGGCCAAGGCCAACCTCACCCGCGCGCACCTCCGGGTCCTCGCCCGCGGCGGGGTGAGCCGTCTGCAGCCCGGTCTGGAGTCGTTGAGCTCCACAGTGTTGCGGCTCATGGACAAGGGTGTGCGGGCCGCGCAGAACGTGAACCTCCTGCGCTGGGCGCGGTACTACGGCATTGACGTGGCGTGGAGCATCCTGTGGGGCTTTCCGGGCGAGTCCGCACAGGACTACGCCGAACAGGCGGCCGCCGTGCCCGACCTGGTGCACCTGCAGCCACCGGAACACTCCGGCCGAATCTGGCTCGAACGTTTCAGCCCGCTGTACCGGCGGCCCGCGCGTTTCGGGCTGCGCCGATGCGAGCCCGACGCCAGCTACCGCTACATCTACCCGAAGGAAGTCGACCTCGACCGGGTCGCGTACTTCTTCGACTACGAGGTCGACGGCGCCCTGCCGGACAGCGCCTACGAACCGCTGCGCCAGGCTCTCGACGGCTGGGTCGCATCCTGGCGCTCCGGGCCGCACCCGGCACTCACCTACTGGTCAGCGCCGGGGATCCTGCAGATCCACGACGCCCGGCACGCCGGGCGCGACGGGACGTACACCTTCGAGGGCACCCTCGCCGACATCTACCTCGCCTGTACTGACCGGCCGATCACGGCCGCCGCCGTACGAGAACGGCTGCGGCTGGACCGGACGGCCGGCTACGTGCAGGAGGTGCTCGACGAGTTCCAGCGGCGCGGCCTGATGTTCCGCGACGAACGGCTCGCCGTGGCGCTGGCGCTGCCGGCCGTTCCCGGCCGCTGAACAACCCGGCCTCACCCGGCGCTCGTCCCCGGGGTCAGTCCTCCGGCAGGGCGGCGGCCGGCCGGACCAGACCACACTGGTACGCGATGACCACGAGCTGAGCGCGGTCCCGGACGCCGAGCCGTGCGTCAATCGAGTCGCGTCGCCATCGCACCGGGGTGGACAGGATGGATATCGACAGGATGCAATGTCGGTGGCGCGACGAGGACTACGGGGTAATCGCGATGCCGCAACCGCATGACCTCACCGGTGGGCCGGTGTTCGGTGGCCCGGGGGACCTGATCGTGGTCTTGATGCGACAGGTCCGACCACTCGTTGCGCCCCTGACGGGTCGCGGCCGCTGACGCTGCTGTCGGCCCGGCAATTCGGTTCCACTCATCGGGGAGGATTCGCATGACCAGCACTGCCCGCTCCAGGCGCCGATGGCGCCCCTTCGTCGCGCTCGCCCTGGGCGCCGGCCTTGTCGCCACCGGCACAGCGGTGGCCAGCGCCGACACCACGCCGCCACCACCACTCAGTCTGGTCACGACGGCGACCGACGTCACCCTCACCAGGTACGTGTACGAATTCGGCTCCTTCTTCCTGGACCCGAGTATCGGTATGTACCTCGTGGCCGGTAAGGATCCGTTCGAGATCGAGGTGAAGCGCAAGTCGTACGCCGACCCGATCGTCGCCCAGCAGGTGATCACCAAGAGCGGTAAGAAATCCAAGGTCACCCTGCCCGCGGGAATGGTCACCGACTTCGGCGGCCTCAAGGACTTCACCAACATCACCATGACGGACGCGGACGGCGCGACCGTGGTCTCCGGCAGCCAGGACTTCTGCCCCAACACCTACGAGTCCAGCAGGGCCCGGCCGGAAGCGCCCGACACCACCCCGTACCCGATGGACTGCTTCAACGGCAACCCCTTCCAGATCGGCAATGTCTGGGGCATCCAGAGCGGGTGGACCGCCGCCATCGCGCCGACGGAACTGGAGGGCCTGCCCGACGGCACCTACCAGGCCAGCGTCGACATCGCCCCGAGGTACCGCGACTACTTCAAGATCGCAGGTGCCGGGACGAACCTCACGATCACGATCACCAGCATCGTCGAGGGCGCGCTCTCCACGGCGGACCGCGCCCGCGCGAAGGCGAAGATCGAGGCCGCTCAGCCCGCCGGCGCCGGCCACGACCACCTCACCGAGGGCGATGCCGCCCAGCAGGTGTCGGCCTACTCACCCGATCTGCGCCCCGCGGCCCGCATTCCGGAGACCGTGTCCAGCCGGGCGGCCCTGCCCAAGGGGCCCCGCCCCGACCTGCGCTCCTTGCCGGCCTGGGGCATCAGCCTGGTCGACGGCGCGGAGCTGGGAGGCACTCCGGACCGCAAGTACATCGTCTTCGGCGCCACCGTCTGGAACGCCGGCACCTCACCGCTGGTCGTCGACGGCTTCCGCCGCACCGGCACCGACCTGATGGACGCGTACCAGTACTTCTACGACGCGAAGGGCAAGCAGGTCGGGTCGGCCAATGCGGGCACCATGGAGTGGGACAAGCGGGAGGGTCACCTGCACTGGCACTTCACCGACTTCGCCCAGTACAACCTGCTCACGGCGGACCAGACGGAGGCCGTGCGCAGCGGCAAGGAGGCCTTCTGCCTGGTCAACACGGACGCGGTCGACTACACGATTGCGAACGCCAAGGTCCGGCCGACCAACACCGACCTCTCCAGCTCCTGCGGCGCCAACACCGCTGTCGCCGTACGTGAGGTGCTCGACATCGGCAACGGCGACACCTACACCCAGTTCCTGCCCGGCCAGTCGTTCGACGTCACCGACCTGCCGAACGGCACCTACTACATCGAGGTCAAGGCCAACCCGTCGGATCGGCTGGCCGAACTCAGCACGACCAACAACACCTCCCTGCGCAAGGTGATCCTGAGCGGCTCCGGCGACGACCGGAAGCTGGAGGTGCCGGCGGTCCACGGCCTGGACGGCCCGACCGGATAACCGGACTCCCCGGGATGGGTTGTGCCCCAACGGCATGGCCCATCCCGGAGCCTGCTCGCCGTTCCCCGGCGGGTGTCGCGTACGTGCGGGCTGATGTCGCCGGCCTGGATGTTCATCGGGCACCCGCGGTGACGGCGGCCAGGAGTTCGGCGCGGGACGGCCCGGGCAGCGGGTACTGCGGCGCCGGCAGGCCGAGGGCCAGGACCCGGTCGCGCAGGCCCGGCGTCGCGAAGACCTCGTCGGGGGTGTCCAGGAACGAGCTGATCGACAGGTAGCCGCGCAGCGCGCCGGGGTCGCGCAGGGCGGCGGCGAACAGCGCCTTCGAGGCGAGCCAGCGCAGGTCGTCCGGCCGGTACGGCACACCGGCGACGTCACCGTCGATCTCGGCCAGCCGGTGCGTGTCGACGAAGTTGGTGGCGCGGTAGAGCGGTTCGACGACCTGAGCCGTCGCCTCGTCGAACCGGCGGACCAGCTTGTCGTGGTCGGCGGCACCGACCTCGCGCAGGACGTCACGCAGGACACGGGCGTGGACGATCGCGAAGGAGGCGCCGCGGCCCAGCGACGGGTTGGTGCACGCCCACGCGTCGCCGACCGCGACGACGCCGGTGGCGACCGGGCGGCCGTTGACGACGTACCGGCGCAGCCTGTCCTCCAGGCCGGCCATGACGTCCACGCCGGTGATCGGCTCGGCGGCGAGCCAGGGCGCGGCCGCCGGGTAGTGGCCCACTGCCGCCGACCAGATCGCCGGTTCGCGCAGTGCCCGCAGCGCCTTGTCCTTGCCGCTGGTGGTCAGCACCACGCTCCAGGTGCCGTGGTCGGCCGGCAGCGTCAGCACCGACAGCGAGTCGTACGGCTGGTTCAGCATCGACCTGATCTCCGGCAGCCGGCCGTGCGGCGACCGGAAGTGGCGGGCGTAGTAGACGAAGCCCGCGTCGGCCCGTTCCTCGGCGACCGGCCGTGCGCCGGCCGCGGCGAGCCAGGCCGGCAGCGGGGAACGGCGGCCGCCGCAGTCGATCACGAGGTCGGCGCTCACGGCGCCGCCGGTGGTGGTGACGCCGGTGACCCGGGGGACCGGGCGGCGGCCGTCGGTGCGCACGCCGGTGACCCGTACGCCGCGCCGGATGCTGACCCCGGCGGCGGTGGCGGCCGCCACCAGCGCCGCCTCGAGGACCGGGCGGCGAGCCGTCACCGTGGTGAACCGGTCGTCGCCGTCGCGATCCGGGCCGCGGATCTCCGGCGGCAGGGCCGCCAGCGGGTTGATCACGGCGGCGCCGGCGGCGTGCACGGCGGCCGCGGCGCCGGGCAGCTCGGCGCGCAGTTCCGCCCACCAGCGCGGCAGCAGGTAGTGCGGCAGCCGGAACTGGTTCACCCCGGGCCGGTCCCAGTCGTCCCACGGCCGGTCGGCGGGCACGGCCGGGTCACGTTCGAGGACGGTCACCTCGTGGCCGTCCCGGTTGAGCATCATCGCGGTGGTCAGGCCGGCGAGGCCGGCACCCAGGATCGTTGTCGTCGTCATGGCCCGAGGATGTGACCGCGCGCTGCTCACTCTCCAGCTCAGTCGCCGGTCATTTCCTGCCCGGTCTCGCGTGCCCAGAGCCGTTCGGTGAGCTCGTCCACCGCCTTGGCGAGATGCCGCCGGTAGGTGCTGAACGGCAGGCCGAGCACCTCCGCCGCGGCCTCCTGGGTGGGCGCGGGACTGACGTACGTGCGGTACAGCACGGCCCGGAGCCGATCGCCGCGCGGCAGCCCGGTCAGCTCGTCCACCGCGATGCGCAACGCTGTCCGGACGGCGGCGGCGTCGGCGCCCAGATGGGTGCCGATCAGGCGTGACGCGGCGAGCCGGTCCGGCCGGCGCAGACTCGGCAGCGCGGCGCGTACGGCGGCGTCGAAGGTGTCCCGGCTCAGCGGCGCGGGCGATTGCATCCAGTCCGGCGGCGGGCCGGTGCCGCCGGACTGCTCCCGTTCCTGCATGAGCTCGAGCCACGCGTGGACCGAGAAGCGCCGCCAGTCGTTGCCGTAGACCACGTGGCGCCGTCCGTCGAAGGTCACCTCGAGGATCTCGCGGAAGGCGAGATAGTCGAAGAACGGGCCCCAGAACGACGGCTCCACCGACACGATGAAAGCCCACGCGAGCGGGCGGCCGCACCACTCGATGATCGACGAGATGGAGCCGGCGAAGACCGCGTACGGGTCACTCTGCGCACCGTCGCGCCCGAGCAGGAATCGCGAGATGTCGACCTGCTCACCGGGTCTCAGCGGTGCCGTGCGGGCAACGTGAGCGAGAATGGCCCGTACAATTGGATCTTGATTCTCGGTCGCGGAGGCGGACGGGCATCGCGCGTGATAGATGAAGCCGCTGATCTCGCCCTCGACACGCACCACACTGGCGCCGGCTTGCCGCTCGGCGAACCAGCCGCGGGCCAGCTCGGCCGACCGGGGACCCACATGCCGGCCGATCAGCTCGGCGACACCGGGAAGCTCCTCCGGGCGCGCCCGCACCAGGGCGACGGTTCCGTCCGCCGCTACTGCGCGGAACTGGGCGCTGAACGGCCCCTCCCGGTGCAGCTGGGCGAGTTGCTGTGCGAGCAGCTGACGATGCGTGCCGGAGGAGGCGTGCAGGCCGGTGACGACGTAGTCGTGGATGACCCGGTGCAGATCCCGGTAACGGTCGGGAAAGCGACGTTCGAACTCGGCTTCCAGAACGGCGCGGGTCAGGTCGTGCGGGGTCAGGCCGTGCGGCCGGACCGTGACGAACGGCCGGTCCCGCAACCACTCCCAGACCCGCGGCGCGTCGTCGTCGCCGACCGTCCGCCGCAACAGGTCCTCGGTGGTCAGCAGCACCTTGGCGCAGGTGGCCAGGCCGGCCAGGTGGGCGTCCGACGGGGCCTCGTGCACCAGCGACGCGATCAGCGCGGAGATCAGGTCCGGCGCGTCGGCGAGGGTTCTGGGCACCGTGCCGGTCAGCGCCGCGTCGGCGAGCAGGGCGAGAGCGAGCGGGTGGCCACGGCCCAGCCGTATGATCGCCTCCCGGTCCGGTGCGGCGACACCGGCCCGCTCGAGCAGGGCGGTGCTGTCGGCCTCGTCCAGGTTGCCCAGACAGTGCACAGCGACAAGTCCCCGCCAGCCCAGATCGGCCCGCCAGGCCGGCGCGGGCGCGTCGCGGCCGGCGAAGACCACGACGCCGTCGGCGGGCAGGGTGGGCACCAGGTCGCGGCGTAACCAGCCGTCTATCGGGGCGAGATGCTCGTATCCGTCGACCAGCAGCACCGGCGCGGCGCCGGTGTCGACTGACTGGACAGCGTGTACGAAGCCTTCCGGGGACGGATCGAGTTCGCTGCCGTCCAGGTAGACGGCGGGACGGCCGGCTCGGCGCGCCCGGCTGCGCAGGTGCAGCAGCAGGGTGGTCTTGCCGACGCCGCCGGGACCGTGGACGAACAGCACGCGGCGAGCCGATCGGCCGGCCAGGGCGTCGTCGAAGGCGGCCACCTGCGCGGCCCGGCCGACGAAGCCCTGCCACCGAACGTCGTCCATGACGTCGCCCAGGTTCGCCATGAGGCTCAGTGTCGGCGTCCCGGCGGGGTCGCGCCAGCGTCTAGCCGACAAACCTGCCGCTGGGCGCCGCAGTGCGGCGTGCCCGCCAGAGCAGGATCGCGGCGTAGCCGTGGGAACCGTGCTGGGCCGTCGGTATGACCTCGATCCCCTCGTGCGGCAGGTCCACCCGTACCAGTGTGGTGATCTTTGTTCTGGTGAGGTCTTCGCGTGCGGTCACCTCGTCGTCGGCCGGACGGGTATTGCCCTCGCACTGCAGGGTGTAGCGGACGAACGGCCGCCAGTCGTGGGCGCCCGGCGCACGGTCGATCCACCGCTGGATCTCGGCCGGCGAAGGATGCTCCGGGTGAGGCGGGCAAGTGCGGCTTCGTAGAGCGCGGCGCCGAGGTTGGCGCCGGCGAGGAAGACGAGTGCGTCATCGGTGGTGATCGAGTCGGTCACGGCGGCGGCGCCGAATGCGGCCGTGTAGTACGGCACCTCCTTGGCGACCTCGGTGGCGGTGTATGCCACAGCGGCGGCCAGGCGAGCGGCGCGCCCATCGCCCCACCGGCGCCGGGTGATGTCGTACGCCAGCTTGGACAGCACATTGGTGCTCGCCCCTGTCGCTGCCAGCAGAGAACCGTTCGCCCTCAAGTTGGCGCGCAGCCCGAACACCCAGACCGTGTAGGTCACGAGGAGGAACACCACCACCGATCGATGATCGAGATCGGCGAGCAACCCGGAAGCGACCAGACCGGCTCCGGCGGCCGCCGCCCAGAGGTCCAACGCGTAGGTGGACGCCGCGGTGGCCGCCAGGCTGGCGGCCCAGGCGGCGAGCGGCGACATCGGCGAACGCCTGGCGGTGCTCACCGACGGTACGAGCGATCGGATCATGGGCTGCCTCCGGACGGTGATGCTTCAGAGGACCCAGAGTCAGCCGTGCGGATACTCACCTGCCAGGTCAGATCATGGTCAATCGCTGTTCACGCCCGCGTGTCCGCAGGCCGCCCACGTCGTGGCGCGGGCCGGTGTCAGGTTCGCGTCCGTCGGACGGATCTCGACGGCCGCCCGGACCTGGCGGGCAGGAGGGTGGCAGCGGTCTGCTGGGGTCGGGCACAGTGGATGCCGGCACGTGAGGGGGACACGGTGGCGCTTCCGGGTTGGATGGAGTTCCTGCGGCGTTGGGTGGTGCGGCCGCCCGGCTCGGCCGTCGACCTGCGGCCGCTCTGGGCCGAGGCCCGGGGGACAGGGACGCCACGAGCCGAGCTCTGTGCGATCGCCCGGGAGACGGCGTGGCAGACGCTGGGGCTGCGGCCGTACGACGAGCAGCTCGTCGGGGCTCTGGCGCTGATCGACGGCCGGGTGGTGCAGATGGCGACCGGTGAGGGCAAGACTCTGACCGCCGCGATCGCTGCGGCCGAGCTCAGCAAGGGCGGGCCGGTTCACGTGCTGACCGTCAACGACTATCTGGCGCGGCGTGACGTGGAGTGGATGTGGCCGTTCTACGAGCGGCTCGGCGTCACCGTGGGCTGGGTGACCGAGGCCTCCACGCCGGAGGAGCGGCGGGTGGCGTACGGGCGTGACGTCACCTACGTCTCGGTCAACGAGGCCGGCTTCGACTTCCTCCGCGACGGGCTCTGCACCGGCGCCGCGGACCGGGTGCAGCCGCCCCTGCACGCCGTCATCGTCGACGAGGCCGACTCGATACTGGTCGACGAGGCGCGTGTGCCGCTGGTGCTGGCCGGTTCCACCGGCGCGGGGGCTGACCTGGCGCCCGGCATCGCCGCGCTGGTCCGGGCGATGATCCGCGACGAGCACTACACGGTCGCCGACGAGAACCAGGCCGTGCACCTCACCCCGGCCGGCATCGAATTCGCCGAGCAGGGTCTCGGCGGTGTCCACCTCTACCAGCCGGAGAACCTGGATCTGCTGACCGCCGTCAACCTGGCGCTGTATGCGTCGGCGCTGCTCGTCCGGGACGTCGACTACATCGTCCGGGACGGCCGGGTCGAACTCGTCGACGGCTTCCGGGGCCGGGTCGCCCGGCGCCGCCGCTGGCCCGACGGGCTACAGGCCGCGGTCGAGGCCAAGGAAGGGCTGACCGGCAGCGGCGGCGGCACCGTTCTGGCCACGATCACCCTGCAGGCGCTGCTCGGGCAGTACCGCAAGGTGGCCGGGATGACCGGCACCGCCCTGCCGGTCGGGGAGCAACTGCGCGAGTTCTACGGCCTGGAGATCGCCGTCCTGCCGCCGCACCGGCCGTGCATCCGCCTCGATGCACCCGACCGCGTCCACGAGACCACCGGCCAGCGTGACGCCGCCGTCGTCGCGGAGGTCGCCCGGGCCCACGCGGCCGGCCGGCCGGTGCTCCTGGCGACGCCGAGCGTCGCCGACTCGGAGACGCTCGGCGCCCGCCTGCGCGACGCGGGCATCCCGTGCACCGTCCTCAACGCCCGCAACGACGCCATGGAAGCCGCGATCGTCGCCGAGGCCGGGCTCCCCGGGGCCGTCACCGTCTCCACCCAGATGACCGGCCGCGGCGTCGACATCCGGCTCGGCGGCAGTGACCAGGCCGACCACGCGCGGGTCGCGGCGCTCGGCGGTCTCTACGTGATCGGGGTCGGCCGCCACGACAGCCGCCGCGTCGACGATCAGGTGCGCGGCCGGGCCGGGCGGCAGGGCGATCCGGGCGGCTCGGTGTTCTTCGTGAGCAAGGAGGACGAGCTGCTTCTGCGGTACGGCCCACGCCCGGCCGCCGACGCCCAGCGCCTCGCCGAACAGGTCGATCTCGAGGTGCACCGCAACACCTGGCGCTACCACTACCTGCTCGAACAGCACCGAACCACGATCGCCGCCTACCGCGAGGAAATCCTCACCACCGACCGCGCGCTCGAGGTGATGGCCCGGTTCCACCTGGTCGACCGGCGGCTCGCGGCGGTGGCCCGGCAGCTGTTGCTGTTCCACCTGGACCAGGCGTGGGCCGATCACCTGTCCGCCATGGCCGAACTCCGGGAAGGCATCCACCTGCGCTCGATCGCCAACCTGGACCCGCTCGACGAGTTCCACCGGGCCGCGATCCCCGTTTTCCGGCAGCTGATCCCGGCGGCCGAGCAGCGTGCCGCCGACGCGTTCGCCGCTCTCGACCCGGCCTCGCCCGACCCGGTTCTCGACCGCCCCAGCGCCACCTGGACCTACGTCGTCGACGACACCCCGTTCGACGCCGGTCTCGAGCAGTTCTTCGCCGGCGTCCGCAACCTGCTCCGCTCCGGCTGGTCGGCGTAGGCGGTGTCGAATGCCTTGTCGCCGGCCTTGTCCCGGGCCTGTTGCTCAGCGTGTGCGCGGGCCGCGACCAGGTCGGCGAGCCGAGCCGGGGCGGCCGACGGACTGCCAGAGGTGGCGCGCGACGCGGCCCCACTCTCAAGGAATCGATGAATGACTATGCTTGCCCGGTGTCCGAGCTGTCCCGGCGGGAGATCGCCGATGTGACGACCGTCGCCGCCCTGGCCGCTGTGCTGCGCCGGCTCCGCCGCCGGGAGGCACGCCGGGAAGGCGCGAATCCGCTCACCTACCGTGAGCTCGCCGCCAAGACCGGCTGGTCGCACGGCATCATCGGCGAATACCTGGCGGGGCGGGTGCTGCCACCCACCGACCGTTTCGACGTGCTGGTCCGGCTGCTCGGCGCGACCCCGGCCGAGCAGGGCCGGCTGGCCACCGCCCGCGACCTGGTCGAGGAGCGCCGGCGCGCCGGCGCCGGCCGGGTGCTCGGGCATCTGCCGCCGGCCCTGCCGGGTTTCACCGGCCGGGCCGGGCCGCTGGCCGAGCTCGACCGGCTGATCGATCCGGACGGCCGCGAGGCGGCGCCGGTGGTCACCGTCTGGGGCACGGCCGGCGTCGGCAAGACCGCCTTGGCGCTGCACTGGGCGCATCGGGTGGCCGAGCGGTTCCGCGACGGCCAGCTCTATCTCAACCTGCGCGGTTACGATCCGGCGGGCGTGCCGGTCTCGCGGGACGACGCGGTGCGCTCGGTGCTGGACGCGCTCGGCGTGCCGCCGCACCAGATCCCGCCGACGGCACCGGCCCAGGCCGCCCTCTATCGGAGCCTGCTCGCCGAGCGGCGCCTGCTGCTGGTGCTTGACAACGCCCGCGACGCGAGCCAGGTGCGGCCGCTGTTACCCGGCGGCGATTCCTGCCGCACGCTGGTCACCAGCCGTGACCGGCTGGCCGGGCTGGTCAGCCTCGACGGCGCCCGGCCGATCCCGCTCGACCTGCTCACGGCCGGCGAGTCACGGGAACTCCTCGCCGCCCGGCTCGGCGCCGACCGGCTGGCCGCCGAGCCGAGGGCCGCCGAGGCGATGGTGGCGTCCTGCTCGCGACTGCCGCTGGCGCTGGCGATCGTCGCCGCCCGGGCCGCCCTCAACCCGGAGTTCCCGCTCGGTGCGCTGGCCGAGGAGCTGTGCGCGGCGCGCGGTGGGCTGGAGCCGTTCAGCGGCGCCGAACAGCGCTCCGACGTCCGTACCGTGTTCTCCTGGTCGTACCGGTCGCTCAGCCCGGCCGCGGCCCGCCTGTTCCGGCTGCTGGCGCTGCATCCCGGCCCGGAGGTCAGCGGGGCGGCGGCGGCGAGCCTGGCCGGTGCGCCGCCGGCCGAGGTGCGCCCGGCGCTGCGGGAGCTCACCGACGCCTCCCTGACGGCCGAGTCCGCACCGGACCGCTACGCCTGCCACGACCTGCTGCGGGCCTATGCCGCCGAGCTGGCCGGCGCCGTCGACACCGCCGCCGGCCGGCGTGCGGCGATCGGCCGGCTCCTCGACCACTACCTGCACACCGCGCACGCCGCGGACCTGCGGCTCGATGAGCACCGCGATCCGATCCCGGTCCCGCCGGCCGCCGCCGCGGTCACGCCCGAGCCGATCGCCGGCCATCAGGCCGCGCTCGCCTGGTTCGACACCGAGGTGCCGGTGCTGATCGCGGCGGTCTCGCTGGCCGCGGCCGAAGGCTTCGACCGGCACGCGTGCCGGCTGACCCGGACCCTGGCCCACTTCCTGGAACGCCGCGGGCACTGGCCGCGATGGGTGGCGGTGCAGCACGTCGCGTTGCCGGCCGCGCGGCGACTCGGTGACCCGGCGGAGGAGGCGCCGGTCCGCCGCGGCCTGGGCCGGGCCGGCGTGCACCTCGGCCGCCCCGGCGAGGCGGTCGGCCATCTGACCGCGGCCCGCGATCTGTACCGTGCGGCCGGCGACCTCTCCGGGCAGGGCCGGATCGGGTTCGACCTGACCTGGGTCGCCGCGCGGCAGGACCGGCAGGACGACGCGCTGCGCCACAGCGAGGAGTCGTTGCGCCTGTTCACCGCCGCGGGCAACCGGTCCGGCCGGGGCCGGGCGTACAACAGCATCGGCTGGTCGCTGACTCTGCTCGACCGGCACGGGGAGGCGGTGGAGTACTGCCGGCGGGCCCTCGACGTGCTTCAGGAGATCGGCGACCGGTTCGGCGCCGCCAACGCGTGGGACAGTCTCGGGCAGGCGCAGCACATGCTCGGCCGGCACGACGAGGCGGCCGAGTCCTACCTGCGCGCCCGTGCGCTCTGGCACACGCTCGGCCATCGGTACCAGGAGGCCGACTCGCTGGTGCGGCTGGGCGACACCCTCGCGGCGGCCGAGGATCGCGCGGCCGCCGAGCGTACGTGGGAAATGGCCCTGGAAATGCTCGACCAGCTCGACCACCCGGACGCCGGCCCGGTGCGGGCCAGACTCGGCCAGCCCGGGCCGGCTGATCGCTAGCCGAGCAGGATGGTGGCGTTCATCTCCGCCAGGCCCGTGGTGATGTCCTCGAAGAAGATCCGCGACGAGCAGTTGCGGTCGGACGTGTCGTACCCGCGGCACGCCACCTCCTGGGCGCTGCTCCCGGCGCTGATCGTGCCGTGCGCCAGCACCCGGCTGGTGCCCGCACCGTCGAAGGACACGACCGGGCCGCCGCTGTCACCCTCGCCGGCGGCGGCGAGCCCGTCGAGCTGATCGGCCCGGACCTGTCCGCACACCCGCACGGTGCCCTCGGACGGCGTCGAGAGGTTGATGCACAATCCGGTGGCGCTCACCGAGACCCGGCACCGGGATCCGGAGAACGAGCCCGATGTGCAGAGGATGTTCCCGACCTGGCTGGCGCGGGTGCCCACGACCGGGCTGGAGAACTCCTGGACCACCCGGCCCAGCGAGTCGAAGGTGTTGAGGTACACCCGTCCCTGCGAGTTGCCGTTGATCACCATGACGTCGTTGCCGTCGTCCTCGGTGCCGACCCGGCCGATGTCCTGTCCGGCCGGATCCTCGGCCAGGTGGTTCGGCTCGCCGCAGTGCGCGGCGGTCAGTACCCGGTTGACGCCGGCCTGTACCACGCCGAAACCGGTGGAGCAGCTGCCGCCACGGGTGGCGTTCTGCCAGCGTGCGCCACCGGACCACGGCGGCGCGTCGTTGACCCGGGTCAACGCCACCGGCTTGACGTTCGTTTCCAGCGTCACCGGCACGCCCGCGTACCTTGCGGCCGGAATCGCCGCGCCGCCGGTGCCGACGAGCAGCCCGGAGCCGTCGGCCCGGGGACCGACCATGGTCACTTGGCCGCCCGCGCGAGCCAGCAGCCGCTCGGCCGCGGCTTGCAGGTCACGCTCGGAATACGCGGCCGGCAACACCCGCACCGGTACGGACGAGCGCGCTCTCGCCGACAGCCCGGCCGGTGCCGCGCCCTTCCAGTACACCCGCAGCTCGCGGGAAGCCGGATCGGCGATGACGCCGGCGTACCCGGAACGCGCATCCGCACGTCCGAGAGCGGTGACGCGGGTTCCGGCGACGTTCATCCGGTCCTGGGTGGTGAACAGCTCCGACCACGATGCGAAGCCGCCGGGCACCGGCTCCGCCTCGGCGCCGAACGTGCTGCCGGGCGGTGCGGCGTGGGCGGGGGGTGCCGCGGGCCCGGCGGCCGAGAGTGCCAGGGCGCAGACCGTCACCGCGAGTCGTCCGAGGTTTCTCACTGGTCCTCCTTCGGTTGGCCGCCGGTCGGAGTACCGGCGGCCCATCGAGGACCGACGATGTCTGTGCCGGGGCGGAACCGCCCCGGATCCTGGACGCCGCTGGACACCGTTGGACACGGCGCGGCAAAGGTGGTTGCCAATGAAAATTATCTGTTCACAGAGTTAACTAAAGCATTGACTACCGCGGATGCCCTTGGGAAGAGTGCCGTGTATGCCCACTCGCCGTGCTCTGCTCGCTCTGGCCGGCGCCGCCGGCGGCGCCCTCGCTCTGCCGCGGCCCGCTCTCGCCCGCGCCGCCGATCCGGTCGCCGATGAGTATCACCGGCTGCTCCTCGCGCACACCCGATGGGTGCAGCAGCAATGGGACCCGGCGATCGGCGCGTACCGTCTGGCCGACTTCCGGTTCGCGGCGGTGCTCGGCAACGCGGTGCTGCTCACCACCGACGGTTACGACGCCGACCTGGCCGGGGTCGACGCGGTCACGCTGCGCCGGCAGACACTGACCACGATCACCCGGTTCGCCGCTACCAACCGGCTCACCGGCGGTACCGAGTGGGGGCAGCGCCTGTTCTGGGACTCGACCTTCGAGTTGTACTTCGTGCTCGCCGCCCGGCTGCTCTGGGCCGACCTGGACGCGGCCACCCGCGCGAACGTCGGCACCATCGCGCGGGCGCAGGCCGCCTACGCCTACGGGCTGGGCACCGGCAACGACCCGCTCAGCGGTTCCTGGACACCGAACGGCAGCGCGGGCGGCTACCGCGGCGACACCAAGCTGGAGGAGATGGGCGTCTACGCCCAGGCGATCGCCCCTGGCCTGGCCTGGGCCCCGGCCGGCGACGCCGAGGCGGCGCGCTGGAAGGAACGGTTCGTCTTCTGGGCGGCCAACGCCGGCGGCCTGCCCGCCGCCGACCGGGCCAACCCGGCGATCATCGATGGCCGCGCCGTCCGCGATGTGAACGTGGCCCACAATCTGCACGACACCTTCGTCGTGGAGAACCACGAATCAGTCAACCCCCATTACCAAGCAGAACTTTGGCGTACGGCCGGACGCGCCGCCGCGCACTTCCTCGCCGCCGCCAAGCCCCTGCCGCAGGTCCTCACCAGCCAGCCGAACGGCCGCGAGCTGTGGGCCACCCTGCGGCTGCTCGCCAGCGACGCGGGCGAGCCGGTGATGCCGATGGTCGCCGACCGCTACCACCTCTACGGCCGTGACGTGCTGCCACTGGCGTTCCTCGCCCAGGTGCAGGGCGACCGGCACGCCGCCCGCGCCGAGGCCGACCTGGCCGCCCGGCTCATGCCGTACCTGCGGTACACCCCCGTCAACCGGCTGACCAAGTTCAGCGGCGAGGAGAAGTACGAGCCGGAGGCCCGCGCCGAACTCGCCATCGCCTACCTGTTCCACCAGTGGCGCACCGCCCCGGTGACGCCGGTGACCAGCGCCGAGTTCTTCGCGGCGGCGGCCGGTGCCCGCACCTTCGGCGACGCTGTGGGGCTGACCGCACACCAGAGCACCGCAGCCTTCGCCGCGGCCGTCACCAAGCCCGGGCAGGTCCGGTTCCTGTGGCAGCCCGGCCACGACAACTGGTTGATCGACACGCGCGCGCCGGCGTTCCTGCCCGCGCAGACGGCACCGCCGGCCCGTTCCTGGACGGCCGCGTACACCGCGGCCCGCGACGGCGTCGACGCCACGGCAACAGTGCTGCAGACCGCCGCCGGGTGGGCGGGCTACGCGACCCTGCCCACGGGCACCGTCGTCTACGCCGGGCCCGGCCCGTCACACCTGACGCTGTTCAACCTGACCATGCCCGGCGTGCCCGGCCTCGACGGCGATCGCACCTTCACGGGCGCCGGCGGCACGGTGACACCCTCGGCCGGTCTCGGCGACGGCGGCACCGACAGGATCACGTTCGTTCCCCGTACCATAAGGTTTGTCAGGTTTTCGGGGGTTTCCGCGGCCGGGCAGTATGGCTACTCGCTGTTCGGGCTCCAGGTGTTCGACGCCGCCGGCACCGACCGGGCCCTCGGCCGCGCCGTCACCGCGTCGTCGGCCGACCCCGCCTACCCGGCCGCGAACGCCGTCGACGGCAACAGCGGCACCCGGTGGGCGGTGGCCCGCGAGGAACGTGGCCGCGCCGACAGTTGGCTGGCCGTCGACCTCGGCAGCGCCGTCCAGGTCACCGGCGTGACGCTGACCTGGGAGACCGCGTACGCCACCGCGTACCTCGTGCAGACCTCGACCGACGGCACCACCTGGACCACCGCGGCCACCGCCCCCGCCACCGCGACGCTGGGCGCCTGGGCGGACATCGACGGCCGCGCCGGTCTGGTCGCGCACGGTGCCACCGGCCCGGTCATCGCGTCGCCGGTGCGCGTCACCATTCCGCAGGCCACCCTCATCGAAGGGTATGTCGGCGCCGACCTGCCCGCGGCGGCCGGTCGGAGACTGCCCACCGGCGGGCCGGCGGCGTTGCGGCTCAGCGACGCCGACGGTTTCCTGACGCTGCTCAACCTGTCCTCGGCCGCGATCAACGGCGCGGTGCTGACGTTGCCGCGCGGCGACCGTCTGTACCGAGGAGTGTCGATCGTGCGCGCGGACGGCGGGCTCGACCTGACCGCCTCGGTGCCCGCCGGTGGTGGCGCGGTGCGGCCGGCCCGCTTCACCGTGACCGGCCGGGCCCCGACCGGGACCCGCTTCAACGTCGCCGACTCGCACCACGTCACGGTTACCGCGCCGGCCGGGGCTGCCGTCGACGTACGCCTGAGCACCGGCACCTGGCAGGCCCGGGCGCAAGTCCCCGCCGGCGGCACCCGCGGTTACGCCGTGCCGATCGCCGGGCCGGTCACCCCCACGGCCGACCTGGCCCGCGGGCGCACGACGTTCCCCACCTCACCGCTGCCCGCCGGCATGGGGGAGCCGTCGTACGCCGTCGACGGCAACCCCGGCACGGCCTGGCGCCCCGGCCCGAACGGGCGGATGGTCGTCGACCTGGGCGCGGCGAGCGCCGTAGCCGCCGTGTCGCTGACCTGGACCGGCGGCCCGCAACGCGCGGCACGTATCGAGTCCTCCGCGGACGGCATCACCTACACCGCGTTCAGCGCGCCGTCCACTGTGCGGTATCTCGCGGTGGCCGTGCCCGGCTGGACCGCCGGCGACGCGGAACTCGTCGAGATCTCGGCCAGTCCGCTCTGACTCTCTGCCGGAGGACGCCGTTCACCCCGGCATGCTGGCAGCTCACCGGCTCGGAAGTCGTCCAGGCACGCGTCTGACACCTGCCCGCCACCGGCGAGATCGCCGTATACATCGACGGCGCCGCCAACCCTCGCATGACCGCCGTCGACCGTATGTTCCGCACCGGCCGCGTCGGTTTCGGTTTCTTCGACAACACCGGCCGCCTCCGGTCGCTCGTGGTGACCGGTAGCCCGGCGCCCTAGCGTTCGCCCTGTTCCTCGCTCACCTCCGGAGTGACGGCGGGGTGCCGGGCCGGCGTCGAGGCGGCATGCACGGATCGCCCGTCCGGCGAGGATGACCGCATGCTGGAGATCCGGCTCTGCCATCACTGCGCCGACCGTCGGCGCAGATCGTGGTAAATGGATGGGCAGCGGCGACCGCCCGGGGTGACACTGGCCGAAGAGACGCCGACCGATGGAGGGCATCGTGTGGGGCAGAAATTTTGGTACGCCGAGCTTGGTGCCGATGCTGTCGCGGGGTAAGCACCGGCATCCGCGCCGAGGCGCCTGCTTCATGGAATTCGCGTCATACCTGGCCGGGGAACGGTGGACCGACCACCCCGCCTGCACACATCCGCTGCTGGCACACCTCGCCCGCATGGTCAACGACTGTTCCTCGGACGAGGGCCGGCGCCGGCTGGTCGGTCTGGTGCCCTCCGTGGTCGGCTTGACCAGCGATGACGTACGCGTCGACCTGAGGATCGCGTTGCGCGCCGCAGCCACCGCCCTCCCGGTTGCCGCTGAGGAACGGCAGCGCGCGATGGCAGTGACCGTCCTGACCGCCCGCCGCCTCCTCAACGACCTCGACGGCCCGGCACCCGATCAGCTCGATGCCATCGGCGCGCGGGCTCTGGCGCAGGTGCCGCTCGCCGCCCGCTGGGCCGAGCGATACACGGCCGAGACCCCGGTGTCGCTGCGGGCGTTCCGCGACCGCGGCGCCCGAGCCGCCGTCCACTACGCGGTCGAAGGCATCGCCCGAGCCTGCTCCGGCGATCCCGACACCCTCCTTCACGACTTGCTGGCCTCCACGATCGGCGACTTCATCGCTGCCACACATGCGACTTCACCCGAGCCGTCCCGGCCGGAGGTCGCCATCGGATCGTGAGCCCGTCGTGGTGAGGGAAGTCTGAGGGCTCCGAGATCGTTCTGCCCTCGCGGCGGCGGCTTGCAGACGAGTTGTCAGGACGTCTCTGGTGTGGCGCTGGCATGCGGCGAGGCGCCAGAGTCGTCACGGAAGGACAGCCCGGCCGCGTCCATCGCGGTTCGCAGGTGGCGAAGAGCGTAAGCCCGGCTCCACGTAGCGCGAGCACGTCGCTCTCACTGGGCCCGGCCACCTGTTCGAGCCGGACAACGCCGTGCGCGGTCAGCGCACGTGTCGCGGCAGCGCCGAGGTGCGGCAGCGGGATGCCCGGCTCAGCTACCGACCGGCCCTGGGCCGACCGCGGATGACCCTCGTGGTCCAGGACGGCAGGAGCGTTGCCCGGATCCATGGCCCAGTGGGCGAGGCGAGGATGTAGTCGGGGTGGCGGTCGAGGACCTTGCGGGCGCCTTTCTCGAACCTTGAGTACCCGGTGGCGTGTTCCTTCGCCGAGGTCGGCGATGTTGGCGCCGCAAGCTTCGAAGATCCGCAGCCCGAGCATCGCGTTCACAGTGCGTCAAGCGACGCATACCCTGATCGAGATTCCACCCGGAGCGGCAGATCCGTGCAGGCTCCCCGCAGACGTCGGCTCGGGGTTTCCGCCCGGGCTTCGCGGCGGAGATCCGGTCGATGATCACAGCTAACATTGGCCCCTATGACGGACGGGGACGGGCTACGGCTGCGGCCGGTTGTGGAGTCGGACCTGGAGATGTTTCGGCGGTTCCTTACCGAGCCGTACCTCGTAGGTCTGGACTGGTCCGGTTTCAAGGACGCGCAGCAGCCGGCCCGCCGGTTCGCCCAGGATGGATACCTCGGCGAACGAGACGGCCGGCTCATCGTCGATGTGCGAGGGCAGGCGTGTGGGCTGGTGAGTTACCGGCAAGGGGTCTACAGCGGCATGGCCACGTACTGGGAGATCGGCATCGTGCTGTTGCCGCAATGGCGCGGCATGGGTATCGGCTGGCGAGCCCAGGCGTTGCTTGCCGACTACCTGTTCAGCCACAGCCCGGCGCAGCGCATCCAGGCCGGGACGCACCCCGAGAACGCCGCCGAGCAGAAATCCCTGGTGAAGGCCGGCTTCCAACTCGAGGGCGTAGTTCGGGCGTGTGAGTTCCGTGACGGGGCCTGGCGCGACGGATACCTGTACAGCCGGCTGCGTGACGACCCGGCGCCCACGATCACGCCGGTGCCTCATCCGCCGGCAACCTGACCGGGCGAAACGTCTGTCCCGCCCCAAGGCTGATGGAGACATCGAAACCTGGGAGCCTCGCTGTTTGGCTTACCCCGCCAAGATCCCGCTGTCCCATCGGAGCCTGAACCACCTCGCTGACCGGATCCGCGCCCACCGCCGTGAACGCCTGCGCTCATGTAGACGAACTCGGTCTCGGGTGGCCGCGTCGCGGCGCGATCAATCAACCATTGCTCCAGCGCCGAAGGTAGCCTGCCGACAATCGCCGTGCCGTCCACTGAGCCTTTTTCAACGTGGCGAGGGCGTCGGCCGGCGACGCCGGACAACGGCCCGGCGGCTTCGGGCCCGATGCCAGGTTGAAAATTGCTCACTGATACCTGTGGTCCGTGCAGGGCATCGACTGCAACGCCTGACAGTCCTTCATCTCGGCAGTTCAGCATTTCGGCTTGGGCTCGGTGGCGACCATTGAGCGCGACGGGCCGTCGCTGACCGACGTGCACGATCAGCGGCAGACGAGTAAGCAGCAACGCGTAGCTAAGATCACTGTCCATGGATCATCGACGCCTCGGACGCAGCGGCCTCAGCATTAGTGAGATCACTTACGGGAATTGGCTGACGCATGGCGAACTCGTGGGCCGTGACCAGGCGCTGGCCTGCATTCGCGCCGCATTGGACGCCGGTATCTCGACGTTCGACACGGCCGACGTCTACGCTTTCGGCGCCGCTGAGGAAGTCCTCGGTGAAGCACTGCGCCCAGTACGCCGTGCATCGGTGGAGATCGCGACGAAGGTGTGCCTACCGACCGGCGACGGACCGAACGATCGAGGCCTGTCTCGCAAGCACATCATGGAATCGTGTCACGCCTCGCTACGCCGGCTCGGCACTGACTACGTTGACCTCTACCAGGCCCACCGCTTCGACGAACGAACTCCCCTGGACGAAACGCTGACCGCATTCGACGATCTTGTTCGCCAGGGCAAAGTGCTCTACCTGGGCGTCTCCGAATGGACCGCGCCGCAGATCCGGGCCGCTCTTGATCTCTCTGAGAAAATGGGTCTCCGCAGCCGTATCGTCGCCAATCAACCGCAGTACAACATGCTCTGGCGAGTCATCGAACCGGAGGTGCTGCCGTTGTGCCGCAGCGCAGGTATCGGGCAGATAGTGTTTCAGCCGCTTGCTCAGGGCGTGCTGACCGGTAAGTACCTGCCCGGCCGGCCGCCGCCGGAGGGATCGCGGGCTTCGAGTGCCGGCCGCGCGCCGCGATTCATCCGCCGGGTTCTCGGCGAGGAGCTCCTCAAGCGTGTCCAGCGGCTACGTCCGCTCGCCGATGAAGCCGGGTTGTCCATGGCCCAGCTCGCGCTTGCCTGGACACTGCAGCCGGACGGCGTCAACTCGGCGATCATCGGCGCGACCCGTCCAGAACAGGTCACTGAGAACGCCGCGGCGGCCGGCGTTCGTCTCTCCGGCGACCTGATCGTCGAGATCGATGCGGTACTTGGCGATCTGGTAGACCGAGACCCCGCCAAAACCGCCCAGATGATGGACGTAAAGGCGGCTTGGAGTCGCGAGGAGGCGTAGCCACAACTCTCACCGCCACGAGTGCCTGGCCGTCGACTCCGCAGCCATGATCAACGTCATTCATGGCGATCCGCGTAGCTGGGAGCCGCTCCTCCTCCAGACCGAGAGTTGCTCTCATCGGAAGATCACGGCGTCGGCGTGGGTGAGCCGCCGAGCGTGACGTCTTGCTGTCGGCCGGCGAGCACGGTCGCGCCAGATCCGGACATGGAGCAGGCTTGTGGCCATCTACAATCCGGCCATGTTCCGATGCGCGGCGATAACTGTCGTGGGCGTCGTGACGCTGGCATCCGCCGGTTGCTCCGAGTCGACACCCGCGCCGGTGACGCCGGCTGTCTCGGCGCCCGGGCCACTCAACGGCAACAGCGAGATGATCTGCAACGAGTGGGACGACCTGTACACGCCTACAACACCGACGACACGGACAGCGCAGCCACTGCGAAGGCATACTTCGCCGTCCAGCGGAGCGGTGCGTCGGACGCCAGGCGGATGAAGATCGAACAGGCGTACTTGGGCGAGCCGTGCAAGCCGGGATGCGATGCGTGTCCAGGGTTGCCGATTGCGAGACTCCGCTCCGAGGCATTTACCGGCTGCCGACACGAGGAGGTCCGTCCGTGACGGCGGCAGCCGGCTTGACCAATGCGTGATCAGGCCGTCCACGATTCACCGGGAGGTGAATCCTGCGCCGCCGGCAGGGCCGGGTGGTCGGTGGGATAGATGCCGATAGCAAACCCGTACATGGTCTCGCCGGATCTCGGCATCCGGTCGAACTCATCGACGAGTTCCACCATCTGGTCCCAGAACTGAGAGGCCTGATCCTCCGAGATGCGCGCATGCCGGATGAAGCCCCAGAGCTTTCCACGCTCGAACGCCTTCGCGGATTCGCGTGCAGCCACCACGAAGTCGTTGAAGTCGCCCGGCATCTGTTCGCCGGCGGGTGATGGCTCGGCTGTTACGTGGAAGATGCGCGCGGTGCGCCCGTAGAAGCGCTCCTCGATCGCCCGGACCTTCCGCGTGCGCACCACCCGGAGCAAACCGTTCCGTGTCAGCACGTCCACGTGGTGCGCGACCGTGCTCTTAGGGCGCTGGGCCACCTCCGCCAGCTCAGTCACGGTCGCGGCACGCTCATGGAGGAGCTGCAGGATCATCGTGCGGAGCGGGTGGCCGATGGCCTTCACCTGATCCGGACTGGTCAGCGCCATCCGATCGGCTAGCTCGTAGTCCGGCGGGTTGGCTTCCATGGCTTAACAGACTAGCATCGCGGAACGTTCCGGAAATCTAGACCATTCGCGGAAGGAGTTCACCGTCGTGACCGACGTGCTGCTTTACCACCACATCCAAGGACTGACTGACGGGGTCCGGAGTTTCGCCGACAGCCTGCGACAGACCGGGCACACCGTGCACGCGCCGGACCTGTTCGACGGCCGCACGTTCGGCAGCATCGAGGATGGGTTCGGATTCGCTCGAGAGCTGGGGCTCGACGCGATCCGGGAGCGCGGCGCCGCCGCGGCCGATGAGCTCGGACCCGGGCTCGTCTACGCCGGATTCTCCTTCGGCGTGACGATCGCCCAGCGGCTCGCGCAGACCCGGCCCGGTGCCCGGGGGGCACTCCTCATGCACTCCTGCCTCCCGGTCGCGGAATTCGGTGAAACGTGGCCCGAGGGTGTGCCGGTGCAGATCCACGGCAAGGAGGGCGACGAGTTCTTCAACGAGGACCTGCCGGCCGCACGCGAGCTCGCCGGCTCCTCGGCGGCCGCCGAGCTATTCGTCTATCCCGGCGACCAGCACCTCTTCGCCGACTCCTCGCTCGATGCCTACGATCCTGAGGCGTCCGCGCTGCTGATGGAGCGGGTGCAGGCATTTCTCGCTTCCGTCTGACCATTCAGCCCATGCCCGTGTGCAGCACGAACAGGATGCCCTGCAGGCGCTGCCGAGCCGGCACCCGACTGTGGCCCCCTGGAGTCTTGCGCGGCCACGGCCGTAGCAGCGGCTCGATCAGTTCGAACGAACGAACAGCATTCCGCACAGCACCTTGCAGCCATTGACCGGCCGACGACCAGGACTGACCGCGGTCGCTGCTTCGCCGATCAGCGTTTCGATCCGGGGTCAGATGTCGTCGTCGACCAGCCACGGTTGCGTCGCGCTTTCTCATGCCAGCGACAACGAGCACACCGGAGATCAAGCCATAGCGTTGCACCCGGGCGAGTCAGGAGTTCTTACTCGACCGGGTGAGTTGGTGCTCACGATGACGAAGACGAATGGAAGCCGTTCAATTCGGCACGCAGCGCCGTGGCGGCGGCCTCGAGTTCATCCTCGGGGAGCCCAGCGTACTCCTTGCTCTGGAACCCGGTGACGCCGGACGAAAGAGTTTCGAGGACCAGCTCGCCTTTGATCATGGAGGTGTTCAGTGCGTCACCTTCCCGATGCGGCGCGAGATGAACGTGCAGATGCGGGGTGCCCCCGAAGATATAGACATAGACGAGGTCGACTCCCGTCACCGCGCGAAGCGCCGCACTGCACCGGGCGAGTACTGAGCCGAATGTTGCGGCCTCGGCACCGTCAAGGTCGGGAAGGTAGGGAATGTGACGCTTGGGTTCAAGGTAAGACGAGGCGATGGTCGGATTTCCCGGCCCGATGCTCGTAGAAAGCCGCCATAGCTCGTCTTCCCAAACTTGGACGCGGCCGAGTTCCTTATCAATCTCCGGGCCACGGCACAGCCCGCATTCATCCACCATTTTTCCTCCTGTGTCGCCATTCAGTCCCGGGAGTGGTTCGAGGTGTCGGCGGCCTGCATCAGCGGAGCCACTTCGTCTCCCAGGACAGACCGCCGCCGCACCGGGCGGTTGAGGATGGCCGGGGGTATCGGTCCGCACACCACCGCGAGAGCGGTCGCGTTGTCGTCGCCGCCCAGCTCGTCGGCACGCCTGCACAGCTTGGACACCAGCAATGGGGCGTGGACCTGATCGGCCTCGCCGAGCAGTTCGTGAAGGACGTCGGGGAAGCGCCAGTCGTCGATTCCCTCGGTGTCGTCCGGCATCCGGCAGGCGCCGTCGGACATCAGGAGCATCACATCCCCGAGAAAGATGTCAGCCCGGCCGGCGGACAGTACGCGCTGCGGCTGGGGAAGCGCGCTGGTGACCACTTGACTGTCCGCTGCCGTCGCCTTGCGCCCGGCGCGCAGTGCGGATGCGCGTAACGAATGCTCGGTGGAGAGCCGGGATACCGACATTCCGTGCGATCGCGGCCGGGCCAGGTACAGCCGGCAGTCGCCGATGCAGACCCAGCTGACCTGTGTGCCGGTCACCTGGACGATCACACCGACCGTGCACGAGTCCGGGGATACTGACATCGGCGGGCTGCTCATGGCCTCCACCGCGCCCTTCAGCGCCTCGTGCGGGTCCCAGACGTTGTCCCGCCACTGGGCTCGCAGCTTGCGGCGCAGTTCACGTGAGGCCCATCTGCCGCCGCCGTCGCCCGTACCTGACACCCCGTCAAGGACCGCAGCGACCAGGCCGTCGCTGGTCCAGTCCCAGACCGAGGCATCCTCGTTGTCGCCGTCGGGACGGCCACGTGCCTTCATCCAGCCCGTGACGCTCTCGTCGGCCACCTGGACCCGCGTGCCCCGGTCCAGTCGTGGCCGGCCCTCATGCCCGAGGAACGGGCTGACCCGGTCCAGCAGATCGCCGGCGGTCTGGGCGCGCCGGCTGGGATCAGGGTGCAGGCTGGCAAGGATCGCCAGATCAGTGCCGGGCGGCCACTCCCCGCCCAGTATTCCCGCATCGATCACCGCGTGCTTCGCATCGCGGGCCCAGCGACCGCTGGCCAGCCGGTGCAGCAGGAAGCCCAGTGCGAAAAGGTCGGCACTCGGCCCGTGCGAGCTGACCCGCCGCATGGACTCGGGCCAGGCCACCGTCGCACCCAGCCCCGGCGCGCACCACACGTTGAGCGTGTCACCGGTCAGCCGCAGGCTCCACGGAGCCAGCACGGCCGCACCCTGCAGATGCCATTCCTCCAGGGCCGGCAGGAGCCGGCTCAGGGTGTTGAGCAGGATTGTCGGCGAAAGCTGGCGGCTCTCGTTCTGCAACAGCTCGACGAGGCTCGCTCCCGTCGGCCGCTCGGGCCAGTCGAAGCCGATGGCCTTCGGCATGATCACTGCCGGCAGCGCGGCGGGGCGCAGCACTTCCGGCGGGGCGGTGTTAGCTGGGTCATCGCTGATCTGCGACGGCTCCGGAATGCTCATCTTCACCCTATTCATGCGCGTCGTAGGCATCGTGACCGTCGGTAGGTCGGCGGTGGCGCACCTGAGCCAGCCCGGGAGGAGCGTCCCTCCCGGGCTGCGTATCCGGGTAGTCGTTAGTGTCCCGCGCGCTCGCGTTGCTGGGTGGCGCGCTCGCGCTGTTGGGTGGCGCGTTCACGGGCCTGGTCGGCGGTGGTGTGGGCCTCGGTGGCGCGCTCGCGCTCACCGCCGGCACGTTCGCGGTCCTCGACGGCGCGGGCACGCTGCTCGGTGGCGCGGGCGCGCTGTTCGGTAGCGCGTTCGCGGGCCTGGGTAGCGCGGTCGCGTTCCTGGGCGGCGTGTTCGCGGGCCTGATCTTCGGGTGCGGACTGACTCATACCGGTTTCCTTCCTGACTGCAGGGGATACCTTTCGTATCGGTCGCGCCAACGGAGCATCTATTTCGGCGTGTCCATGATTGCGACGGAATGGGGAATGCACCCAATTCCGATTCCGATTTTCCCGGAGCCCCGTTTCGATCTCGCGAGGCATCGTAACTCATCTATGCGAGATCACGATAGGGTGGATCGCCGCCCTGCCTCGGTGCGCGCGAGAGCGCGGCCGGTAATGTCCGGTTCGGCGATCTCTGCTTCGGCGTTCAGATGCGGCGAGAATACCATCTGAGCTGCGGTGATCGCATTCTCTTGGACTCGATCAATATGCTCCGGAAAGCACGTCTACAGAGGAGGAAAAATGGCACTATCGGTCTAAGGATCTATGCATGGCGTACGGAGAAAGCGTTCCCATGGGTGCTGGTGGCTGTTCCGCGGCCGGCGACGAGGTTGCGCTTGCGGCCTGGCGCGCGTCGGCTGCGTCCGTGCGGACGAGGTGGGTAACTCCGGCATCCGGCAACGCTTGGCCGCCGAGCAGGTTCGTGGCGGGATTCTCGAGGTGTCGGCGTTCTCGACAGCCTGCGAGAGCGCAACTAGCTTGGACATGCACACGCCGTACCTCTCCTGATCGGAACTGACCGTCAGACAGCCAGAACCGCAGCTCGGGTACGGCGTGCTGCTGTGGATGAACAGGCCCGGCGGCAACCCACGGGATCAGCAGGAGGAGCCATATGACAGACCAGGCTCGTTTCGGCGACGCACTGGCTGAGCCTAGGTTCCTTGTGGTGTTCGGCGCACGGTCGCTGGGAGTCGTGGCTGACGCGCTGCGTACCGTTGCGGTCTCGGTTCTGGTGTTCGAAGCAAGCAACTCGCCGCTGCTGGCCGCCGTGACTTACGGCATCGCCTATCTCCCGCAGGTCATCGGCGGAGTGTTCCTCGGGTCCCTGGCCGACCGGCTTCCGCCGCGGGCGCTCATTTCCGCGGGCTTTGCGCTGCTGTGCGCGATCGAGCTGATCATTGCTCTCGCGGAGCCATCGATCTTGGTAAGCCTGCTGCTCGTGGCGACCGTGGCCGTCTCCGCGCCGATCTTCGCCGGCTCCACCAGCAGGGTGGTGACCGAGGTCCTCACCGGAGACGTCTACGTCCTCGGCCGATCACTGTTCAACATAGCTGCCTCTGCTGGGCAGCTCGTCGGGCTTGCCCTCGGCGGGTTGGCCGTCGCCGGTCTGGGCGGCAGCAGCACCGTGTTGATCAGCGCGGGCCTCCATGCGTCCGCCGCAGCCACCGTGTGGTTCCTGCTGCGCGGGGTGAAGCCTCCGGGCACGCCTTCGCAGAGCCAGTCCATCTTGACTGCCAGCCTGGCCAACACTCGTGCGCTTCTCGGCAACACCCGCGTCCGGGTTCTGCTGCTCGCCCAGTGCCTGCCGCCGAGCTTCGTGACCGGCGCGGAGAGCCTCATGATCCCGTACGCGTCCGCGCGCGGCGCCACGCCTGCCACAGCGGGCATGCTGCTGGCCTGCCTACCCGTTGGCATGATCGTTGGTGACTTCGTGGTCGGCAGGTTCGTCCGGTCCACCACCAGGGAACGGCTCACCGTTCCTCTCATGGCGGTCCTGGGAGCGCCCCTGGTGTTGCTGGCCTTCTCGCTGCCCCTCGTGCTGGTGGCGGTACTTCTGATGATCAGCGGCGTCGGTTTCGCCTATGGCCTGGGACTGCAACGCCGCTTCCTCTATGCCGTGGCCGAGCCCGAACGCGGGCTCGCATTCGGACTGCTGGCCACCGGCGCCATGACCCTTCAGGGTGTCGGTCCGGTGATCTTCGGGACCCTGACCGAGGCGGTATCCACGAGCACCGCGATAGCGCTGGCCGGCGTCGCGACTGTGGCGTCAGCTGGATGGCTCGGTATCTCGCTTCGCCATCACGCCCCCATCGAAGATGAAGGCGGCCGCGTCCTCGGAATCCGTTCCAGCCGCAAGCGCGGGCGGCTTCTCCATCCCTTGAAAGGCGGTGCAAGAAACGGAATGCAGGAGGATATCTGGCCCGAAGGGCGCCCCATGACCGGTGCGGGCGAGGAAGTTCCGCTCACTGGTGGCGATATCACCGAAGGTCTGGTGCGCGTCGGGAACACCGTCCGACGCCCGCACCTGACGCAGTCTCCGGCCGTCGCCGCCTACATGGCCCACGTTGTCGGAGCAGGATTCACCGGGGTTCCACGCTGGCACGGCCGCGACGACAAGGGGCGCGACGTCTTCGACTTCATCGAAGGCTCGGTGCCGGGAAACCCGCCCGAGTCCTGGGCTGTCACGGACGAGGTGGTGGCGGAGATCGCGGTGCTGCTGCGCCGGCTGCACGACGCCTCCGAGTCGTTCGTGCCGCCGTCTGACGCCAAATGGTTCGGCCAGCAGCTACAGGTGCAGCTCCCCGCCGACCTCGAACGGCTGTATGACAAGCCTGAGCTCATCAGTCACTGCGACGTGACCCCGCAGAACACAGTCTTCCGTGACGGCCATCCGGTGGCCCTCATCGACTGGGACGTATCCCGCCCGACCACCCGGCTTCTCGACGTTCTGGACACCGCGACCTGGTGGGTGCCGCTGACGCACCCCACCGACCGCGCTCCGGCCTTCGCGGATGGTGATGTGCCCGCCCGGTTGCGCCTGTTCCTCGACTCCTACGGCCTCGACCAGGAGCGCCGCGACCAGTTCCTGCCCCTTGCGCACCGGGCGGCCCGGCGTAGCTGGTACCTGATGCAGGCCGCCGCCGAGCAGAACGGCGGCGGCTGGGCCCGGATGTGGTCGGACGGAGTGGGCCACTGGCTGCGTCGCCGGCAGGAGTGGCTGGCGGCTGAGCACGACACGCTGGAGAAGGCCATTCGCAACCAGGGCACGTAGCGCGCTCGGCACGGGCGACAGCGCAGCTTCATCAGAGTCCTCCTGATGACGCCCGTCTGAGCCGGCCGGCGGCATCCGCGCTGACCGCACCTTCACTCCGTGCTGCCGGCCGGCTGCTCTCTTGCCCGGAGCCCTGTCCTCATCGATGCCCGGCCCCGAGCCGGCTCGTACCTACAAGATCGGATGGCGAACGACTCGTAGATCCTTTATCGATAGCACCATTTGACATCCTCTGTGGATGGGTCTTTCCGGGACGTATTGATCCAGTTTCAAACAGTCCAATCATCGCAGCTCACACGGCATTATCGCCGCATCTGCACGCCGAACCAAAGATCGCCGAACCGGACATTACCGGCCTGGCTCTCGCGCGGACCAAGGCAGGGCGGCGATCCACCCTATCGTGATCTCGCATAGATGAGTTACGATGCATTGCGAGATCAAATCGGGGCTCTGGGAAAATCGGAATCGGAATTGGGTGCATTCCCCATTCCGTCGCATCCATGGACACACCGAAATTAATGTTGCCTTGGCGCGGACGATTTGAAGGGTATCCCCTGCAGTCGGAAAGGAAATCGGCATGACTCAGTCCGCACCCGAAGATCAGGCCCGCGAACACGCCGCCCAGGAACGCGACCGCGCTACCCAGGCCCGCGAACGCGCTACCCAACAGCGCGCCCGCGCCACCGAGCAGCGTGCCCGCGCCGTCGAGGACCGCGAACGTGCCGGCGGTGAGCGCGAACGCGCCACCGAGGCCCACACCACCGCTGACCAGGCCCGGGAGCGCGCCACTCAGCAGCGTGAGCGTGCCACCGAGCAGCGCGAGGCACGTTAAGGACTGCCCGGATGCGCAGCCGTGGGGACGACCCTCCCCGGGGCGGCTCAGGTGCGGCACCGTCGACCTGCCGAGGGTCACGACGCCTGCGGCGCGCATGAACAGCGTGAACCTGGACTCGTGCCGGAATGGGACAGTCCGCCGATGCCGCGTTCGATGAGGGTGAATTGATGGCAGATAGTGAGGTCGAACGCAGGGCCAGGGCATTGTACGAGGCGCGGGAGAAGCGCCAGCCGATCGCGCCGTTCACCGACGCGGATCCGTCCCTGAACATGGACGACGGCTACCTCATCCAGCGAGCGTTCACTGAATTGCTCGTCGCGGACGGAGAAATCCTTTCTGGCTACAAAGCTGGGCTCACTTCCGCGGCCATGCAGGATATGTTCGGGGTGGATACTCCGGATTACGGGCCGGTGATGGCCTCCACCATCCGCGGCGACGGAGCGACCGTCTCGCTCGACGCATTCATCGCCCCGAAGGTGGAAGCGGAGATCGTCTTCGAGCTGGCGGCACCGCTGGCCGGTCCCGGTGTCACGCTGCGGCAGGCGCGCGCGGCGATCGGCGCGGCCATGGCCGGGCTTGAGATCGTGGACTCGCGCATCGAGAACTGGCGCATCAGGCTCGCCGACACGATCGCCGACCTCGGCTCAACCGGCGCGGCCGTGTTCGGGCGGGCTGTCACGCCGTCACCGGATCTGGATTACCGGCTGGTGGGCATGGTCTTCTCCCGCAACGGCGAGCTTGTGGCGACCGGTGCGGGCGCTGCGGCTCTGGGCGATCCGGTGGCGGTCCTGGCGTGGCTGGCGAACGTGCTCGGCGAGCACGGCATCGCGCTGGAGGCAGGACAGGTGATCATGACCGGTGCCTTGCACGCCGCGGTTCCGCTGAACCCGGGCGACACCTTCACCGCGGAGTTCGACCACCTGGGCTCGATCACATTGCACGTCGACGGCAGCGAGCCGACCGAAAAGGAGGCGATCGCAGGATGAACGAAGCCGGACGGGTTTCCGTGTCGGTGCTCGGCACCGGACTCATCGGCATAGACCTGGCGAGCAAGATCATGCGTTCGGATCGTCTCGACCTGCGGCTCGTCGCCGGCCGGGATGCCACGAGTCCAGGGCTCTCCCAGGCGGCCCGGCTCGGCATGCCGGTCGCGACCAGGGGCATCCACTCCCTCATCGAAGCCGGGGAGCCCTTCGACGCGGTATTCGACGCGACCAACGCGTTCTTCCATGCCGAGCACGCCGAGAAGCTCTCGGCTCTCGACACCCTGCTGATCGACCTGACGCCCAGCCGGGCCGGGCACATGGTCGTACCGACGGTCAACAAGGCGGAGATCGTCTGGCACCGCGACATCAGCATGGTGAGCTGCGGCGGGCAGGCGTCGATACCCATTCTGAACGCGATAACGAAGGTGCACGAGATCGACTACATCGAGGTGGTGACCACGGCCGCCACGCTTAGCGTGGGCCGCGGGACCCGGATGAACCTTGATGAGTACGTGGAGACCACCCAGGAGGCCATCCGCGGCTTCACCGGCGTCAAGGACGTCAAGGTGATCCTCAACATCAGCCCCGCACGGCCGCCGGCGACCTTCCGGGTCGCGATGGCTCTGCTGGGAAAGGGCCTCACCACCGACTCGGTGCACTCGCTGGTGACCGGAGCCGCGAGAGAGATCCGCTCGTTCGTCGAAGGCTTCGACGTGAGGGCGTGCACGGTGGATGACTCTCAGATCTTCATCGCCGTGGAGGTCACGTCATCGGGAGACCGCATACCTCGATACGCCGGGAACCTCGACATCATCAATTCCGCCGCGATCCACGTCGCCGAGTGCTATGCGGTGGACCGCCTCTCGACGCCGGGACGGAGACGTCATGAGCAAGGCAACAGCAGGCCGAGGGGCCCCGTCGGGCAGGCTGATCCAGATTCATGATCCGAGTTTGCGCGACGGCCACCACGCCGTCCGGCACAATCTTGGAGCGGAGCAGCTGCGCGCATACGCGGAGGCCGCCAACGCGGCGTTCGTTCCGGTGGTCGAGGTCGGCCACGGCAACGGCCTGGGTGCCTCCTCCCTTCAGGTCGGCCAGGCCCGGCTGGCAGACGACGAGATGCTGGCGATCGCCAGGGAAGCCCTGACATACAGCAAACTAGGTGTCTTCCTGCTGCCGGGATGGGCCACGCTCCGTGACATCAAGAACGCCATCGCGTACGGCGTCGACGTGATCCGGATCGGCACCCACTGCACCGAGGCAGACCTCGCCGAGCGGCACCTCGGCTTCCTGCGCGATCGGGACGTGGAGGCGCACGGTGTTCTCCTGATGAGCCACATGGCGACTCCGGATGGACTCGCCGAGGAGTGCGCGCGGCTCGTCAGATTCGGTGCGAGCGGCGTCGGCATCCTCGACTCCTCGGGGCACTACCTTCCGGCGGACGTCACGGAGCGCATTCGTGCCATCAAGGCCACCGTCGACGTGCCGGTGATGTTCCACGGCCACAACAACCTCGGCATGGCTGTGGCGAACTCCATCGCGGCCGCCGAGGCGGGAGCCGACATCCTGGATGCCTGTGCCCGGGGCTTCGGCGCCGGCGCGGGCAACACCCAGCTGGAGGTTCTGGTTCCCGTCCTCGAACGGCTGGGGTTCCGGACGGATATCGACCTTTACCGTCTCTTGGACGCGGCGGACGTCGCGGAGCGGGAATTGATGCCCGCGCCGCCCACGATCGATTCCGTCTCCGTCGTCAGCGGACTGGCCGGGGTGTTCTCCGGGTTCAAGAACCGCGTGCTCGACATCTCCGCACGCGAAGGTGTCGACCCTCGCGACGTCTTCTTCGAACTCGGCCGGCGTCAGGCGATCGCGGGTCAGGAGGACCTCATCCTGGACGTCGCGCTCGCCCTGCGCAGGTCCGAACCGGGCCGGGAATTCGACAGGCTCCGGCAATGACAGAAGGGCGAGCTGTGTTCGACGTGCTCAAGCGCATCCTGGTGGACGACTTGCAGATCCGGGCGGAGGACATCACCCCGGCGGTGAAACGCACCGAGGTAGGCATCGACTCCCTTGCCGTGACCGAGCTGGCGACTGTGCTGAACAGCAGGCTCGGCATCGAGATCCATGACTATGAACTGCTGGAGCTCCGCACCGTCGGGGACATCGCCGACTTGATGGACGAGCGCTGTTCCGCCGCCAGGGAACGTGAACGCGCCGAGCTGCAACCCGCAAACGTGGCACCAAAGACCACCTGGAGCGCCCATGCCAATGCCACGCCTACGCACCGCCCTTGACAGTCTCGCCGGCTACCGGCCCACCGACAGGACGCGCGGCCCCCACCATCTTCGTCCCCTGTCCGCCAACGAGTCCGCGCACAGCTCGCTGCCCCCTGTCCTCGCCGCGGTGGCGGAGGCCGGCCTGGACATCCACCGATATCCGGACCCGAGTTGCGCCGAGCTGACTCGGGAGCTCGCCCGGCGACACGGAGTCGACCAGGACCGGGTCCTGGTGGGTGCGGGATCCCTCGCACTGCTCCAGGCGATGTTTCACGCCGTCGGTGAGCCCGGCGCCGAGGTGGTGTACGCCTGGCGAGCCTTCGAGCTGTACCCGGTCCTCGCCGACCTCGCCTGGATGCGCTCGGTCCGCGTACCGCTGAGCGACGAGACGCACGATCTCGCCGCGATGGCCGACCGGATCACCGATGCCACGCGGCTGGTGCTGATCTGCAATCCGAACAACCCGACCGGCACCGTGGTCGGCGGCGACGCGCTGCGGGCGTTCCTGGACCGGGTCCCACCGACGTGCCTGGTGGCTCTCGACGAAGCGTATTTCGAGTACGTCAGCGAGCCGGGCGTGTCCAGCGGCCTGCACCTGTGCGACGCGTACCCGAATTTGGTCGTGCTGCGTACGTTCTCCAAAGCCTATGGTTTGGCCGGCTTGCGGGTGGGTTACCTGGTGGGCGCCGCCGGGCTCGTCACGCAGTTGCGCAAAGCCTGCCTCGCGTACGCGGTCAACACCGTCGCGCAGCACGCGGCGCTCGCGGCGCTCGGCATCGAGAAGGAGCTGCTGAGGCAGGCCGCCACCACTGTCGCCGAGCGCGACCGGGTCAGAAAGACCCTGCTGGCCGACGGCTGGGACGTGCCGGACTGCCAGGGCAACTTCCTCTGGCTGCGACTCGGCGACGACTCGGGAGCGTTCGGCCGGTGGTGCCTGGACGCGGGCATCGCGGTGCGGGTCTTCGACGGCGAGGGCATCCGCGCGTCGATCGGTGCGACGCTGGACAACGACGCCTTCCTCACCGCGGCGAAGCAGTGGCGGGACCAGCCGGCAGCAGTGACCGCCGGCGCCCTGACGGATCGGTGTGGCGCGTGATGGCCATGAAGGTCTCCTCGCGCATGATCGACCACAGCAGCCTGTCCCGGCAGGTGGTCGTCTCCCCGGGCATGTGCAGTGGCGGTTCGCTGATCTTCGGCACCATCGGGGACTGGACGTGGGAAACCGTGGCGGCGGCATGCCGCGCCAATGTGTACGCGGCGCGCACGGCGCTGGGGCAGCCCGCCTACCTGTCCTTCTACTACTACCGGGTACGCGGCGGCGAGGTCGTCCACCCGCACGGACTGACGTTCGGCGACGAACTCCACGTGAGTTCACGGGTATTCCACCTCGGCACCCAATCGGTGCTGACCCTGCACCGGCTCGCGCCCGCCGCTCTCGATCTGGCAGACGCCCCGCTGAATCCTGCGGAAGCCCATGAGCTGCCGCACCCGGACTGCATGTATGTGGAAACCTTCAACCGGTGGATCTCGCGCACCCGGCCGGGCAGCAACCACGGCCTGGCAGAGATCGCCCCTCCTGATTTCGCGTTCGCTGACCTGCCGCGGTTGCCGAATCAATACTCGCCGCGCGCGCTGGTCGGACGGGCGCGCCAGGCGGGCGGCTTCTGCGACCCGATCCCGCAGGATTTCGCGGTGACAGGCCCTGAGTGCACCTTCGAGTACGCGCTGGATGTCGTACGGGACATGAACGGTGTGGGCCTGGTCTATTTCGCGTCCTACTTCTCCATCTTCGACACAGCGCTCCTGCGCCTATGGCGCTCGCTCGGCCGCTCTGACGAACACTTTCTCCGGCGCCGCGTGATCGACCAGAAGGTGGGCTATTTCGGGAACGCCGATCCGGGCGCCCTGTTCATGATCACCGTGCGCAGATTGCGCAGTGCCACCCGGCCGGAGATCGAGATCGCGGACATGGCGATGCGCGACGCCGCGACGGGGCAGCTACTCGCGGTCACCGCCATTGAGATCGCCCTTGACCCGCAGACAGACGTGAGGAGCTTGCGATGAATTCCGAACAGACTCGGCGATCGGCCCGTATCGCAGCCGCGGACATGGCGGCCACCGCCGCGCTCCTTCAGGTGGGCGCCGAACTCGGCATCGATCCGTTCCTCGATGGAGGAGAGCCCTTCACCGTCGCCGACCTCGCCGGAGCCGCCGATACTCCCGAGGGACCCATGACGGAATACCTTGCGGCATTGCTCGCCGCCGGACTTGTCGTGACGACCGGGGACAACGGTCACTTCCAGGCGGCTCCGGACTACCCGAACCAGCGTAATCACGCGGGCTATCTGTGCTGGGCGTTCACTGCCAACCGGCCGTTCATCGAGAACGCACCGATGTTCTTCCGCGATTTGGACGGGGCTGCCGAGGAGCACCAGCGCAACCCCCGCCGCGTGGCGGTCAGCTCCCGCTGGATCGGCACTCGTGATTTCTACCCGGCCGCCTTCGACCTGATCGTCCGTTCCGGCGCCGGCCACGTGGCAGACCTGGGCGCCGGAGCCGCGGGATTGCTGATCAAACTCCTTTCCCAGGATCACGGCCGTACCGGAATGGCTCTCGACATCAGTGAGAGCGCCTGCGCCGAGGCCCGCAAGGCCGCCGAGCGGGCCGGTGTCGCCGGACGCCTGGAGGTGATCCAGCGTTCGGTCCAGTCGCTGGCGGACGACCCGTCTCCGGTGGCCGGCGCGGACGTGATCCACGCCGGATTCGTGTTCCACGACGTCGTCGGAGACGAGGAAACCTTCGATGCGATGCTGCGAAGCTGCGGGGCGGCACTGGCGCGCGACGGCTTCCTGGCGATCACCGATGCGGTTCCGTACGCAACCGACGAGCGCGAACGCCGCTTCAGCGCGCTGTTCACCTATCTGCACGCCGGGTTCATGAACGTACGCCTCCCCACCGAAAAGGCGTGGATCGAAAGATTCCGCGCCGCGGGGTTCTCCCATGTCGAGGTCGTTCCGCACGAATTCCCTGGTGGCCGGCTCTTCATCGTCCAGAAGTAATCGTCCAGAAGTAGGGGTGACTGGTGACCAACCCGTTCGAGAACACCGAAGGCACCTATCTGGTGCTGACCAACGAGGAAGGCCAGCACTCGCTGTGGCCCGACTGGGCCGGCGTGCCGGAGGGCTGGAGCACCGTCTTCGGCCCGGTGCCGCGAGCCGACTGCATCAGCTACATCGAGCGCAACTGGACCGACATGAGGCCGCGCAGCCTGATCACCGACATGACCCGGGAGTGAGTGCCCGATGGTTGAGCCTACGCTCACGGATCGCTTCGAACAGCAGGTCGTACGGAGTCCCGACGCCATAGCTGTCAGCCACGACAACGTCCGGCTGACTTACCGCGAACTCGACGAACGTGCCAACAGGCTGGCTCATCTGCTGATCGCCCGCGGCGTCGGTCCGGAACGACTGGTGGCCCTGGCGCTGCCGCGGTCGCGCGACCTGGTGGTCGCGGTGCTGGCCGTGCTGAAGGCGGGCGCCGGCTACGTTCCACTGGACCCGGCACAGCCGAGCGCCCGGCTGGAGTACATGCTCAACGACGCCGCCCCCACCTGCACAGTACGTGCGGCCGGCGGCGAGCAGAGCGCCGATATCGATCTGAGCGCGGCGTCGACCAGGAAGCTGCTCGCCTCGCAGCCCGCCCACTCGCCCGGCCGCACGGCGTATCCGGGCAACGTCGCCTATGTCATCTACACGTCGGGTTCGACGGGGGAGCCCAAGGGCGTCTCCGTCACCCACCGCAACGTGGTCGGGCTCCTGGACGCCACTCATCCCTGGTTCGAGTTCGGTCCCTCCGACGTGTGGACGCTGTTTCATTCCTACGCCTTCGACTTCTCGGTGTGGGAGATGTGGGGAGCCCTGGCCTACGGCGGCCGTCTGGTCATCGTGCCCTACGAGGTGAGCAGATCTCCGGACAGGTTCCGCCTGCTGCTCTCGCGCGAACGCGTGACTGTGCTCAACCAGACTCCGTCCGCCTTCTACCAGCTCGACCAAGCCGACCAGAGGGTGGAGGGAAACGATCTGAGTCTCCGTCGGGTGATCTTCGGCGGGGAGGCCCTGGACCCGGGACGGCTGACCGGCTGGTGGACGCGTCACGGCCACGAAGCGGCCCAGCTGGTCAACATGTACGGCATCACCGAGACCACGATTCACGTCTCCTATCTGCCGCTGAACGCCACTCACGCCGAACAGGACGGCAGCCCGATCGGTGAGCCGATCCCGAATCTGCGCGTCCATGTGCTGGACGAGCGCCTGCGCCCCGTGCCGCCGGGCGCAATCGGTGAGATGTACGTCGGGGGAGCGGGGCTGTCTCGCGGCTACCTCAACCGGCCCGCGCTCACCGCGACCCGGTTCGTCGCCGATCCGTTCTCCGCCGGCCAGCGCATGTACCGCACCGGCGATCTGGCCCGGCTGCTGCCCGAAGGCACGTTGGAGCACCTCGGTCGCAGTGACGAGCAGGTACAGATCCGCGGATTCCGCGTCGAGCCCGAGGAGATCGCCGCCACCCTCACCCGCCATCCCGAGGTGGCCGACGCCGCGGTTGTACTGCGCGAGGACCAGCCCGGCGATCAGCGTCTCGTCGGGTACGTGGTGCTGAACGACACCGCTGGCGCTGACGGCAGCCAGGTCGTGGCGGAGTGGCGGTCTCTGTACGAGACGTTGTACGAGGACAGCAGTACGACCGCCTTCGGCGAGAACTTCGCAGGGTGGACCAGTAGTTACGACGGACGGCCGATCCCGCTGGAGCAGATGCGGGAATGGCGGGACGCGACCATCGGCCGGATCCGCGACCTGCGGCCGAACCGCGTTCTGGAGATCGGCGTCGGCAGCGGGCTGCTGATGTCCAAGCTGCTGCCGGACTGCGAATCCTATTGGGGCACCGACCTGTCGTCGTCGGCCATCGCGGTGCTGCGCCGCCACATCGGCCCGGATCAGCGCGTGGAACTGCTCAACCAGGAAGCCGACGACTTCACTGGGCTTCCCGCAGCGTTCTTCGACACCGTCGTCATCAACTCCGTGACCCAGTACTTCCCCGACTCCGGATATCTGGATCGCGTGGTGCGCGGAGCGCTCGGCCTGGTGCGGCCCGGCGGCGCGGTGTTCGTCGGCGACGTCCGCGACTTGCGGACGCTGCGCGCATTGCACACCGCTGTCCACCTCGCCCGGCAGGACGACGCCGCGAAGGTGCGCGAGGCCGTCGCACAGAGCGTGACCGGCGAGGAGGAACTGCTGGTCGCACCGGAGTTCTTCACGACAATTCCCGAGGCGGACGCCGTGGACATCCGGGTGAAGGAGGGTCGCTACCACAACGAGCTCACCCGGCACCGTTACGACGTAACCCTCTACCGCGGCCCGGTAGCCGTCGTCGACAATGCCGCGCTCCAGCACGAGCCGTGGAATGGCTCCGTGCCGGCGGTGCCGCCGAGTGGGCTTCTGGTCACCGGCGTTCCCAATGCCAGGGTGGCCGGAGAGGTCGCGGCGGCCGCTGCGATCGTCGAGGGACTCGACCCGGCCGAGGCCCGGAAGCGACTTGCGGCGGCAGCGGGGGTGGATCCCGCTGACCTGCCCTGCCCGGACGGCTTCCGGCGCATCGTCACACCCTCCGCCGCACCCGACCGCGTCGACGTCTATTTTCTGCCGGAGCACACCAGACAGATCGTCGCCGCCGCGACGAGCGGAGCACCGGGACCGCACACCAATGCGCCATTGGCCTCGCAGCGGATCCGTTCGGCGATCTGGGGACTTCGCACGTACCTGCGCGACACGCTCCCCGAACACATGGTCCCGGGCGCCGTCATGGTGGTGAACAGGCTGCCGTTGACCGCGAACGGGAAGCTGGACAAGCGGGCACTGCCGGCTCCCCGGTACGGCGACCTGTCGTTCAGGCGGGCGCCACGCAATCGCACCGAAGCCCGGCTGTGCGAATTGTTCGCTGAGGTACTCGGAGCCGACGACATCGGCATCGACGACAACTTCTTCGACCTCGGCGGTCATTCTCTCCTCGCCACCCGCTTGATCAGCCGTATCCGCGGCGAGCTCGGCATGGACGTGGACATCCGCGGCTTTTTCGCCAAGCCGACGGTGCGGGGCATTGCCGGTGGGGCGCGGGCGGACTCCGGCGAGCGGCCACCGCTGCGTCGGGCCGTGCGAACCGGGCCGATTCCGCTGGCGTCGGGGCAGCGCCGGATGTACTTCCTCGCCGAGCTGGAGGGCGTAGCGCCCAGTTACAACGTGCCGATTGTGTTGTCGTTGTCGGGTGTGGTGGACCGGGACGCGTTGGAGGCGGCGCTCAACGATGTCGTGGCTCGGCATGAGGCTCTGCGGACGGTTTTTCCTGATGGCCGGGTTCAGATTGTGGAGCAGCCGTCGGTCACGTTGGTGGAGGGTGGTTCGGTTGAGGAGGTGTCGGCTCGGCCGTTCGACCTCGGCACGGAAATCCCGGTCCGGGCTCATCTGATCGGCGACGTGCTGGTACTGGTACTGCACCACATCGCCTGCGACGGATGGTCGCTGCGGCCGCTGGCCCGGGATTTGGCGGAGGCTTACGCGGCCCGTTGTGCCGGCCGTGTCCCCGATTTGCCGCCGTTGCCTGTTCAGTATGCGGATTACGCGATTTGGCAGCGTGAGTTGTTGGGTGGTGAGGGTGATCCGGGCAGTTTGGTTTCTCGGCAGCTTGGTTTTTGGCGGCGTGAGTTGGCGGGTTTGCCGTTGGAGTTGGTGTTGCCGGTTGATCGGCGGCGTCGGGTGGGGGCCGGTCGGACGGGGGAGTATGTGCCGTTTGTAGTTGATGGGCAGGTGACTGCTGGGCTTGTGGGGGTGGCGCAGCGGTGTGATTCGACGTTGTTCATGGTGTTGCAGGCCGGGTTGGCGGGGTTGTTGACCAGGTTGGGTGCGGGGACGGATATTCCGTTGGGGACGGCGGTGGCCGGGCGCAATGATGCGGCGTTGGATGATCTGGTCGGTTTCTTTGTGAATTTGCTGGTGTTGCGTGCCGATACTTCTGGTGATCCGTCTTTTGAGGAGTTGGTGAGGCGGGTTCGGGAGGTTGATCTGGCGGCTTTCGCGCATCAGGATGTGCCGTTCGATCGGGTGGTGGAGGAGGTTAATCCGGAGCGTTCCGCTGATCGGCATCCGTTGTTTCAGACGATGTTGGTGTTGCAGAACAATGTGGATGCTGTTTTTGCTTTGCCGGGTGTGCAGGTGCGTCAGGATTATGGTTTTCAGGGGTTCATGGGGGCGAAGTTCGATCTGACGTTCACGGTGGCGCAACGTGGTGACGGTTTGGCGGGGGCGGTGGAGTTCTGCCGGGAGTTGTTCGACCGGCAGAGTGTTGAATCTTTGGTGTCGTGGTGGGTGAGGTTGCTGGCCGAGGTGGCTGTTGCGCCGCAGCGGCCGATCAGTGGTATCGATCTGCTCAGCCCGGCTGAGGTTGAGCGGTTGGCTGCCGAGCAGACCGGCCCGCCGGCTCAGGCACCTGCTGCCGATGTTGTCACGGTTTTTCGCCGGCAGGTGGCGCGTACTCCCGAGGCGGTGGCGGTCACGGCACCTTTGCAGCCGGCCGATCCCGATCTGTCGTATGCGCAGCTTGATGCCGCTTCGGATCGGTTGGCGGCCCGGTTGGTCGCGGCGGGTGTGGGACGGGAGACCGCGGTCGCGTTGATGATGCCGCGTTCGCCGCGTGTCGTGGTGGCGATCATGGCGGTGCTGAAAGCGGGCGGCTGTTACGTGCCGTTACCCGAAGCTTTTCCCACCGCGCTCCAGCAATGGGTGCTGCAGGAGACCGCGGCCACGCTGATCGTGACCGACGGCCAGCAGATGGACCCGGCCCTGCAGCATGACCGCACCATCATCGACATCACGCACGCCCTGAGCATCGACGCCACCCACACCGTCGCTGCGGGTGATGCCTGGCCCGCTGATCAGTTGGCGTATGTGATGTTCACGTCGGGGTCGACTGGCCGGCCCAAGGGGGTGGCGGTCAGTCATGGCAGCATCGTGGCGCTGGCCGCGGATGGTTGCTGGGATGAGGAATACCGGCGCCGGGTGCTGTTCCATTCCCCGCATTCTTTCGATCCCTCGGTTTATGAGTTGTTCGTGCCGTTGCTCTCCGGCGGGGCGGTGGTGGTCGCTCCTGCTGACCCGCTGGACATGTCCGAGCTGGCTCAGACCATCCGAGACGGCGAGGTCACCTCAGCGGTCTTCACCGCGGCGTTGTTCAACCTGCTCGCCGAACAAACCCCGCACGATCTGGCCCGGATGCGGTTGTCCTGGTCCGGCGGAGACGTCATCTCCGAAGCAGGGGTGGCCAAGGTCCTGGCGGCCGACCCGCGCACCAACGTCGCCAACGCCTACGGAGCCACCGAGACCACCGTCATCTCGACATGGCAGCCGATCACCAGCAGCTCCGGACCGATCCCGGTCGGGCACCCCATGGACGGAGTACGCGTCTACGTCCTCGACGAACGGCTACGGCTACAGCCACCCGGAGTGACCGGGGAAATCTACATCGCCGGAGCCGGCCTCGCCCGCGGCTACTGGGCCCGGCCCGACCTGACCGCCGAACGCTTCGTCGCCGACCCACGCGCCAACGGTCAACGCATGTATCGCACCGGTGACCTGGGCAGATGGAACCGGACCGGCACCCTGGAGTTCGCCGGGCGCGCCGACGACCAAACCAAGATACGCGGCTACCGCGTCGAACCCGGCCACATCGAAGCCGCCCTGCGCGAACTACCCGAGGTCGCCCACGCCGCCGTCATCATCCGCGAGAACCAGCCCGGCGACCGCCGCCTCATCGGCTACATCGTCGCCACCACACCCCACGACCAACTACCCGAACAGCTGCGCGAACAACTCCGCGACCGGCTGCCCGACCACATGGTCCCCGACACCCTGATCATGCTCGACGAACTCCCGCTCACTGCTAACGGCAAACTCGACAAACGCGCCCTGCCCACACCCGGCACCACCCACCAAACCCCCAGCCGCCAACCCCGCACCCCCACCGAACAACACCTCTGCACCATCCTCGCCGACCTACTCGCCCGCACCGGCGTCGGCATCGACGACAACTTCTTCGACCTCGGCGGCCACTCCCTGCTCGCCACCCGCCTCATCACCCGCATCCGCACCGAACTCCACCTAGAACTCCACCTGCGCACCCTGTTCACCCACCCCACCATCGCCAGCTTCAGTGGGCTACTGACTGATGCGGCTACCGGCCGTCCGGTACTCGGAGCGGTCGAACGCTCCGGTGAGCTGCCGCTGTCGGCCGGTCAACAGCGCATCCTGCTCATGGACGCGATGGTCGACCGGCCGATCTTCAACGTGCCGATTGTGTTGTCGTTGTCGGGTGTGGTGGACCGGGACGCGTTGGAGGCGGCGCTCAACGATGTCGTGGCT
>NZ_JBHTDO010000046.1:71721-85651 GCF_042666575.1 Actinoplanes sp. GCM10030250
TGATCGGCGACGTGCTGGTACTGGTACTGCACCACATCGCCTGCGACGGATGGTCGCTGCGGCCGCTGGCCCGGGATCTGGCGGAGGCTTACGCGGCCCGTTGTGCCGGCCGTGCCCCCGACCTACCGCCACTGCCCGTCCAATACGCCGACTACGCCGTCTGGCAACGAGAACTGCTCAGCGAACTCGACCCCGACAGCCTCGCCGCCCGCCAGCTCGACTACTGGCGAACCCAACTGGCAGATCTTCCCGACGGAACAGGTCTGGCCACCGACCGGCCGAGGCCTGCGACACGCACGTACGCGGGCGATGTCGCCGCCTTCGAGGTCGGCGCCGAACTGCATCGGCGCCTCACTGAGCTGGGACAGCAGCATCGAGCCAGCTTCTTCATGGTGGTTCAGGCCGGACTGGCCGCGTTGCTGACCCGGTTGGGGGCAGGAACGGATATCCCACTGGGCACGGCGGTGGCCGGGCGCAATGATCCCGCGTTGGATGATCTGGTCGGGTTCTTCGTCAACACGCTGGTGCTCCGCAGTGACACCTCCGGCCGCCCGACCTTCCATGAGCTGCTCGATCGGGTGCGTGAGACCGACCTGGCCGCCTACGCCAACCAGGACGTCCCGTTCGACCGGGTGGTCGAGGAGATCAACCCTGACCGTCACACCGACCGTAGCCCGCTGTTCCAGATCATGCTGGGCTTCCAGAACACCGCAGAGGCCACATTCGAGCTGGCCGGGCTGCACGTTGACGAGCCGACCGGGGCCTTCAGCCAACCGCATGCGAAGTACGACCTGGAAGTCATCGTGCGCGAACGCCCGGGCGGTGGTGCCGAAGGCCTGCTGCTCTACAGCACCGACCTGTTCGACGCCACGACCGTGCGCACGCTGCTGGATCGGCTGATGCGATTCTTCGAGGGCGTCGCAGCCGACCCGGGGCAACCAGTGACCGACATCGACATCCTGTCCGCCGACGAGCGCCGGCTGATCTTCGAAGCACCGCGCCAGGCAGGTCCGGGCCGGACGATGCCCGAACTGCTGCGGTCCCAGGCCGAGCAGCACCCGGACCGTACCGCCCTCGTCTGTGGTGGCGACCGGCTCACCTACCGAGAGCTGAACGAGCGCGCCAACCGGCTGGCTCACCGGCTCATCGAGATGGGCATCGGGCCCGAGGACCTGGTCGCGGTCAGCCTGCCGCGTTCGACGGAACTGGTTGTTGCGCTGCTCGGCGTGCTGAAAGCGGGCGCCGGCTACGTCCCCATCGACCAGGATTACCCGGCCGAACGCGTGGCTCTCATGCTGGAGGACGCCCAGCCGCGTCACGTCATCGACACCCCGGAGGCAGTCGACGGGCCGCCCGGCCCGTCCCACGAGCCGGACATCCGGCCGGCACCGGGAAGCGTGGCCTATGTCATCTACACCTCCGGCTCGACCGGGCGCCCCAAAGGAGTCGTGGTCGAGCATCGGGCGCTGGCCGACTACCTGGCCTGGACGACCAGCGAGTACGCCAGTGCGGGAGGCGTGGCGCAGGTTCACACGTCGATCGCGTTCGACCTGACCGTGACGGCGCTCTACACACCCCTGGCCATGGGCGGCTGCGTCGTGCTGACTGCTCCCGATCAGAAGGGCCCCAGCGTTGCCGCCGAGCAGTGCACTTTCCTCAAGGCCACACCGAGCCACCTCCCGCTGCTGAACCCGCTGCCGGGTGACTTCCTGGCCGGCGGAGACCTGCTGCTCGGAGGCGAGGCGCTGACGGGAGAGGCGCTCGCCGCATGGCGGCAACGTCATCCGGATGTCACCGTACGCAACGTCTACGGCCCCACCGAGGCCACGGTCAACTGCGCCGAGTTCTGTATTCCCCCCGGCGAAGAGATCTCGCCGGGACCCGTACCGATCGGCCGGCCGCAGGCCAATGCCCGGCTCTACGTCCTGGACCACCAGTTGCAGCCGGTAGCGCCGGGCGTGACCGGCGACCTCTACATCGCGGGAACCGGTCTGGCCCGCGGATATCTCGGCCAGCGCGCGCTGACGGGCGCGCGATTCGTCGCCGATCTCTACGGCCCGCCCGGAACTCGGATGTACCGTTCAGGCGATCTCGCCCGGTGGCGGCGAGACGGTCAACTGGAGTTCGTGGGCCGAGCGGACGACCAGCTGAAGGTCCGCGGCTTCCGGGTGGAGCCCGGTGAGATCGAAGCGGCACTGCGCACGCTGCCGGGGATCGACCAGGCCGTGATCGTGGCTGACGAGCAGCAACGGCTCGTCGCCTACGTCACCCCGGCCGGAATCGACACCGCCGCGGTCCGCGAGCAGGCGGCCCGGGTGCTTCCCCCGCACATGGTGCCCGAGTTCGTGGTGCCGCTCGAGCGGTTGCCGCTGACCGCGCACGGCAAGCTGGACCGAACGGCGCTCCCCGCCCCCGGACCCGCGGGACGGACGACGGACCGGGTCCTGCCACGTAATGCCACCGAACAGGCCCTCGCCGCCATCTGGTCCGACCTCCTCGGTGTCGAGCAGATCGGCGTCACCGAAAGCTTCTTCGACCTCGGCGGCCACTCGCTGCTGGCCGCCCGGCTGCTCGGCCGGATCCGGGAGGACCTGGGAGCGGCGATTCCGCCGCAGGCGATCTTCGCCACGCCGACGGTCGAGATGCTCGCCCGCCAGATCGACGGGCTGGCAGCACCCGAGACCGGCGCCGTCTTCGACCCTCGGCTGACGATCGATGAACTGCTCCCCACCACTCTGCCGCCGGCTGAGAACGCACCACCCCGGCATCTGCTGCTCACCGGGGCCACCGGATTCGTCGGCAGCGACCTCGCTGCCGAGCTTCTGAGACGACCTGACATCACCGTGCACTGCCTGGTGCGGGCGGCGGGCACCGCCACAGCGCTGGATCGCATCCACGGCGTCCTCGAACCGTACGGATTGCGGCCGGAGGAGACGGCCGGCCGCCTTCGCGTCATCGTGGGCGATCTGGCTGCACCTCGGCTGGGACTGACGGCGAAGGCCTTCGACGATCTGGCCGGCGAGATCGACACCATCCTGCACAACGGCGCCCAGGTGGACGCGCTTCGGCCGTATGCCCAGCTTGCGGAGGTGAACATCGGCGGCACCGGTGAGTTGCTCCGGCTCGCCGCGACCTGCCGGCGCAAGAGGTTCCACTACGTGTCCACCGTATCGGTGGCCGCGGCCGAAGAGGGCCTGCACAGCTCCGGCTACGCCCAGACCAAACTGGATGCCGAGCGGTTGGTCCGAGCCGCCGGCGAGCGCGGTCTGGAAACAGCCGTCTACCGGCTGCCGCGCATCACCGGCGAGACCCGCTATGGGCGCCACAACGATCGGGACATCATGTTCCGGCTGCTGCGCGTGGTGTTCGATCTCGGCGTCGCTCCGGACCTGGGACTCGAGGAGGACTGGATTCCGGTCGACCAAGCCGCCCGCCGGCTCGCGGCGCTGGCTACGGAACCGCCCGGTGGCCGGCGCATCCTGCTCACCGCCGAACGGCCGGTGCGTATCGATGAGTTCCTGGACCAGGCCCGCCGGCGCGGGCGTGCGATGCGCGTGGTGCCGGTCGACGAGTGGCTGACCGAGCTGGCCGATCGCAACCCTGATGAGCACGCACTGCTCAGCCAGATCGTCCACTCGCGCTCAGGCCCGGCGGTACGCCGCGGGCAGCAGGGCTTCGCCGCCGTCGTCGCCGGCGGAGTGGACGAAACCACTCTGCAGCACTACCTCGACCACCTGATCACGAAGGGAGATCGCAGATGTGGAAGCCACGTGTCCTCACGCCCAGCGACCTGAACACCTCAGCGGGGGCCGCCGGCCTGATGGCCGCCGTCTCCGACAAGGCTTGGTTCGATGCCGCCCTGATTCGCGAGAAAGCGCTGGTCTTCCGCGAATTCGGCGTTGCGGCCGACGAACTCGAACCGTTGCTTCGTCTGCTCCTGCCCGACCGGCTGCCGTACGTGCACGGCAACTCGCCGCGCACCAAAGTCGGCGACAACGTCTACACCTCGACCGAGTACCCGGCCGAGCTCACGATCTCCATGCACAACGAACTGTCGTACAGCGGGCAGTGGCCGGCCAGGCTGCTGTTCTACTGCAAGCAGGCCCCCGCGACCGGCGGCGCCACCCCGGTCGTCGATGGAGAGCGCTGGCTGGCCGCCCTCGATCCAGAGGTCCGGGACGCGTTCTCCGTCGGTGTCCGCTACACCCAGAATCTGCATGACGGCTTCGGCTTCGGGCGCAGCTGGCAGGACACCTTCGAGACCTCCGACCGGGCACATGTCGAAAAGGTCCTCACGGCTCAGGACTGCGAATGGCAGTGGAAGCCGGACGGCGGCCTCCGGATCCTGCAGGTCCGCGCGGCCACAACGCGGCACCCGGTCACCGGCGCCGAAGTCTGGTTCAACCAAGCCGACCAGTGGCACCTGTCCGCTCTCGACGGTGAGGCCGCCGCAGCGCTGCGGGAGATGCTCGCGCCGGAGGACATGCCTCAATCGGTGACCTTCGCCGATGGCAGTCCCATCCCCGAGGAGTACATCACGCAGATCAGGAACCGCGGGCTGGACGAGGCGGTCGATGTCGACTGGCGTGAAGGTGACCTGCTCGTCATCGACAACGTGCTGGTCGCGCACGGGCGGCGGCCGTTCACGGGTGCCCGCAAGGTCCTCGTGGCGATGTCGGGCTGAGCGATGACGATGCGAACCGCAACGCTGGGCCCGTGCGGGCCCGTCGGACGTATCGGCCTGGGCTGTATGGGGATGTCTGCGGGCTACGACCCGGGCTCGCGTGATGACGAGAACTCGGTGAGGATCATCCATCGGGCGATCGAGTTGGGCGTCACCCTGATCGACACTGCCGACGTCTACGGCCCCTTCGTCAACGAGGAGCTGGTCGGCCGCGCGATTCGCGGTCACCGTGAGGAGATCGTGCTGGCCACGAAGGCCGGCCTGGTCTACCCGGGCGACGGACCGTATGACGAGGTGGCCCCCGAGAGGAACGGACGCCCCGAGCACATCCGTCAGGCGATCGACGCATCGCTGCGGCGGCTCGGTACGGATCACCTCGACCTGTGGCAGCTGCACCGGATCGATCCAGCGGTCCCGGTCGACGAGACGTGGGGTGCGATGGCCGAGGCCGTGATCGACGGCAAGGTCAGGGCGCTTGGGCTGTGCGAGGTGAGCGTCGCGGATCTGCATCGAGCACAGCAGGTTCATCCGGTCGCCGCGGTGCAGTCCGAGCTCTCGCTGTGGACCCGGGAGCCGCTGGCCGAGGTGCTGCCGTACTGCGCCGTGAACGGAATCACGTTCATCGCGTTCTGTCCGCTGGGCCGCGGCTTCCTCACCGGGCGGTTCCGGTCAGCTGCCGACCTGAACACCGGGGATGCCCGCCGGGGACTGCCGCGATTCCAGGAGGAGGCGATCCGGGCCAACCAGGCGATCGTTGAGCGGATCGCTGAGATCGGCGCGCAGTACGGTGCCACACCGGGCCAGGTGGCTCTGGCCTGGTTGCTCGCCCTCGGCCCGAATGTGGTGCCCATTCCCGGTACCACGGCTGACACACACCTCAAGGAGAACGTGGCCGCAGACGCCATTGCGCTCGATGCCGACGCGCTCGCCGCCCTTGATGCTCTGCCACAGCCGACCGGTTCACGCTATTAGTACTGCTATGGCGGGTCGTAGCTTTTGAAGCGTTCGAGTCGTTTGCGGTAGTGGGTGGCTGGGGCGCGTTGCACCTGGCGTGAGGCCAAGGCCCGCGACATCACACTGGCCATCCCACAGCCCGGCGAGTGCGTCGGCGCAGACTACCCGCCGGAGATCGACGCCTGGTGGCAGTTCGACATCGCGGAATTGCCGGCCGGCAAGCCTTGCACCAATGACTCCTCCGCCCCCGGCCGGGCCAGGAACCCGTGAACCTCCTGGTGCCGGACCAGTGACTTTCCCTGGGTCGATGGGCACCGGGACCGTGCGAGCGTGATCGAGCAACCGCCAGAACAACGAGAGGTGCTCGATCATGGATTTCAAGCTCGAGGTCATCGTCCTGCCCGTGTCCGACGTGGACCGGGCCCTGGCGTTCTACCAGCGCCTCGGGTGGCGGCTGGACGCTGATTTCACCACCGACCCGAAGTTCCGCGTCGTGCAACTCACCCCTCCGGGCTCGCCCACTTCCGTCATCTTCGGCACCGGCCTGACCGACGCGGTTCCGGGCAGCTCGCAGGGTCTGCACCTGGTCGTCGGCGACATCCAGGCGGCCCATGACGAACTGGCGGGCCCGTTCCGGGGCCGGATCGATCTCCGCCTCACGCAGGATTTCCCAGACCGTCGACGCGGCGACCTTGACCCCGAGGGTGAGCAGTTCGCCGTGCACCCGGCCGGTCCCCCACGATGGATTCTCCGCAACCAGGCGCAACACCAGCGCGCGGATCGAGCGGACCGTGCGGGGCCGTCCCCGCCGGCGGGGACGCGATGCTGCCGCGTGGCGGCGGGCATGCAGGTCACGGTCCCAGCGCAGGATCGTGTCGGGCCGCACCAACAGGCGCAGGCTGGGTCTGGGCAGCGGGTGCAGCAGCGCGGCCAACCATGCCCGATCGGCCGGCTCGAACCGGACCCGCTGTTCGCCGAGTTGACGGTGCAGCACGGCGAGTTGGTGGCGTAACGCAAGGATCTCCGCGTCCTTGTCACGGTCGCTGCCCGGCAGTAACCGCAGCAAGGCGAACGCGTGGGTATACCCAGGTATGCCAGTCGCAGCAGCATGAGATGGCCTCATCGCGTAGTTGTCGCCGACGGCGATGGCAATCAGGACACCGAGGCCCCAACGAGCGAAGATCATGTTCGCAGGTCGGAATGCCCACTGACCAGCACGGACGTATTTGTCGGCAGGTACAGCCCTGAGCAAGGCAGAACCTGAGCACAAAGCCGAGGTCTACCGCAGTCTTGGCCTGCGACTGACCTACCACCTGGACAAAAACGGTGCGGGCCGACGTTGATCTAGCCGCGCACCGTTGGGGATTGGTACGTATCCGAGGGGGGACATTGGGCCCTTTTCGTCGCATCTTGCTCTCATCTAGGGACTGTATAAATAACGGTGTAACTCCGGCAAAGAGGACATTGCGATGACGACGACAGCAGCAGTGACGGGTGAGCCCGTTGCGGACAGTGGCGGCGCGGAGCTCGCCGGGCTGGTCGACGACCAGCTGATCGCCCGGTTGGCCGGGCAGGCCCGGGCCCAGGGCGTGAATCTGGTCGGTGAGGGTGGGCTGTTGCAGCAGCTGACCAAGCGGGTTCTGGAAGCCGCGCTGGACGGTGAGATGGATGCGCATCTGGGTTACGACAGACACGAGCGCGGTAGCGTCTCGGGCGGTAACGCCCGCAACGGGCGCCGGTCCAAGACGGTGCTGACCGAGGCCGGGCCGGTGCAGCTGGACGTGCCCCGTGACCGGGATGCCTCGTTCGCGCCGCGGATCGTGGCCAAACGTCAGCGCCGGCTGTCCGGGATCGACGACCTGGTGATCTCGCTGACCGCGAAAGGGTTGACGACCGGTGAGGTCGCCGCGCACCTGGCCGAGGTCTATGGCGCGGACGTGTCGAAGGAGACCATCTCCACGATCACCGACCGGGTTCTCGACACGATGAGCGAGTGGCAGAACCGGCCCCTGGACCGCTGGATATCGCCTCACAGCTCCACTGATAGTCGTCGGGATTCGGATCCAAGGGGCCGCGCTCGCCTCGGTGACAGTCGTCCTTCTGAAAACGACCGTAGGTCTGGAAGCCTTTCACGGCCTCATCCAGGGCATTAGTTAGTCCGGGCAACGTCGCACTTCTGGCTTGGGCGATGCCAGGGTCGTCTTGTCTGAACCTGTCGGTGCCCGAGCTACCCTCGAGTTCATCGATGACCATAGCGAACTTCACCGCGCATCCGAGGACCGCGACCAGCGCGAGCCCCATGACGATGCGTGACGTCTTGGACATCACTGGTGACATCGGCAGACAGCGCATGTGCCTTAGCTCATGACTGCGGTCCTGGATACCTTGAGTCTGCTTAAGTGGCCGCCGTACTGCCATCGACGAGGCCTGCCTCCCCTTGGGCAGGTAGCTACAGCCTGTCACGATCACTCCATCGACCAGCACGCTCGCACCGCCAGAAGAGGATGCCCGACCCAGTGAGCGGCGCGACCCGCAACAAGCTGGTGGTCGCCCGAGCGGCTTCACTCGATCACCCGAAGCTGCTGTGTCAGGGCCGCTCTTCAAGCTCTTTGAGAAGGGTCTCCACCTGCTCACGACTGAGATCATGCTGCTGTTCCTCGCGTGCCTGCTCCAGCACCTCATACTGTTCGGGGCTGAGGACCATGAGGTTGTCTAAATCGTCTGGGAGGCCGCGGTCTGGCAAGGAAGGGCTGTCGGACACCGATAACTCCCAATCGAGGATCTCGCTTACGCCGGCACGCTACCGCAACCGCTGGAATCGACTTCGGTGTCGGGCTCGATTTCGCCGTACTTGACGGCGGTCGGTGCACCGGATCGCGGCATGTGAGTACGACGCCCACCGAGACACGTCATGCTGCGCTGGTGAGCGCATCCGAGCGGATTTATCTGCGATTGTTCGCTGAGACCCCCGGCGGCCCGAAGCGACAGCCGCTCGTCAGCTAAACGCCGACGGGTGTAAAACCGACATCATTTGGCGCCGCCTTTCGCGGACGGGCTCGCGCCAGGTGCCCTGGACACCGGAACAGGCATGTGAGCTTCGGCGAGTTGTATGAGTTCAGATTCTGGGGCGGTTCCTTCGACGAAGAAGAGCGCTGCGGTCAGGGAGCAGGTCGCGGGGACCGGTGGCGTTGCGAATCCGGGTGGCGACTGATCATCGCCCTGCAGGGGAAGCGTGTGGACTGTGGTTTCCTTATTGTTCCCCGGCGACCACGTCTCGCCGAGATTCGGATTCGATCGGTAAACGTAGTGGCCGCACTTGGCGTTGACGCTCAGTAGGGCAGTCCGGCCCTTCAAACCCGTCGTGGAAACCGACACCTTTGCTTCACCGTTCTTAGGCTGCTCCCTGGAGGAGGGGTTCCCGCCAGGTAACTCCAGCTCCGGCGGATCCCAATTCGGCTCCGCTCCAGGGCCGACGGGAAGTACGTAGGCCTGCATGATCTGCACCTGGCCAGACAACTCCGTGCGCTCTGGAAAAACGCTACGAACCTTAACAACGATGTCCGGAGTAAACGCAATGATCGCGGCGATGCCGCCGAGCACAACGACCCAAGGCTGCAGCTTATCGACCAGGCGTTTCGGTGGCTCCGCACGCTTCGAAAGCTGTTCGGCGAGAATGTCTAGACGATACAGCAGCGGCGACAGCCCCGCCGCCGGATGCACCTGAGGTTTCCGCACCTCCCTTACCGTTCTTATACGCATGCACACCCGAACGCCTTTGATGCGGCGCTGCCGTGACGTCCTCCGGCGGTCGCGACCGTCCATGCGCGCCCACGATACCGGCTGGTCGGTGGCATCGCTGTCGCCTACTTTGCACCTCAGCAGCTCGTGAGCGGTCTACAGCCCCTACGTGTCGACCAATGGATATTCCGAGATCGAGGCCTTCGCTTTGGTTTGTCGGCCCGACCCGGGCCAATTCAGGAAAAATGAATGTGCTGGCCGAAACGGCCGAATCTGACACAGGTCTTGGACTGGTCCGATGCACTGAATTCGGCACGAGCGGCCGCCGACCAACGGCCGTCAGCCGTGACGCTGGGTGGCAAGCGGATCGCGGCAGATCAGTACTTCGCAAGCGCTGACGCTCATCGACCTTTGACGGCAATGGCCAAGCCGCAATCTGGCCCTCACGGTGGGTAAGCCGCTAGCTCAGCGGCCTGCTTCTTGATGTCGTCCCCAGGCATCAACGGGATTGAGATGATCAGGTCATGAACAATGGAAGGTCGGCCGCCGGACCTCTGCACGCGGTTCGTCAGGCGTCGGGCTATCCGGCCTTCCTCAGCGTTGCCAGAGTCTTCGCAGGCGGGTTTGCCCTGATGATGATCCCTGCCTGGGTCGTGGGGTGCTCCGGCCTGGGCGCAGCGTTTCTGATGCCTAGCGCAGCGGGCGTTTTACTCATGAGTGCGGCGTTCGTGCCGCTAGCTAGAAGAATCCGGCGAGTTGAGCATGATCTCCCCGGTGAGGGGGCCACCGAGGTTCGGTCAGCGGCCACCATCGCGGCCTTCCAGGACTTACTTCGCCGACGATAGTCATCCCGAGCTGCCCAATGCAAAGAATGCCAACGAGTTCCGTAGAGCCTGACATCCGGCGGAGCGCGACCGGACGGCGGCATGAGCGGATACCGTATGGCTCTACCAGCCGAGCTGCTCAGCGGTCAGCCGTTCACCAACGATGCACATCACGGTTGGGCTTGTGCCCGAACCCGACCACAGCTCCGCTGCTGACCGGATGAATGTGTCAGCGCACGTCGTGGTGAGCTGGTCGCCCCAGGCCAGCGCAGATTCACGGTCGTTCGCCCAGATGCCGATGACTCCCGGCCATTCGTAGTCCTCGTCGTCTACCGGAAGGGCTTCGTCATGGAACCACGCCACGTACTCGTAGAGCTTGTCGCTTGACATAAACCGCATCATGCCAACGGGGGGAGGCAGGGTCCACATGCGCATCGGCAGATCAAGATGCCGATGCGGGCGGGTCACCGAGCGCGATGCCTCACTGCTGGCCGGCGCGCCCGATCGGCGGCATAATAGTCAAATCGATCCTTACGCATTTTCGCTACTTGCCGCATTTCTTACTCACCGATCAATCCTGGGCTGGCTATGAGGTTGAATGATCAGTCTGTGGGTGCGGGCAGATCGAAACTGGGGTGTCGACAAGTCCAGGTTCGAGCTCGTGGATGTTTCGGGCCCACCAGCGACGCCTCGGGCTACCGCCCCGACCTCACCGTGGGAACAAGCAGGATCAGCGCCGCGGCGAGCAGGAGCAATGCGGTGATCGCCAACAATACGATCCAGCGGGCGCTTTGGCGCGCGCCGCTGGTCAGGACGGACGGCAGATGTTCGACGGACAATGCCGGGACGTCCGCAAATGGGTTGGTCAGAATTGTCCGCCCACCCACGACGGTGGCAAGGGCAAATACATTCAGTGGCAAACCCGGTGGGATGGTCTCTTCCGTGACGCGATAGCCGAGGGTCTTCGTGGCCGGGTCAGCGAAGTGGCGCAGCAGCGAGTCTGGCAGCAGGGCGTGGGCGCGGAGCGTGCCGATCGCCCCGCTGCGGTAGCGGCTTTCCTCGGCGCCTTCCTGGTAAAGCTCGTTGACGGTGGTACGCGCGGGGTAGCGATCCTTGGCGAGGTCCTTGACCCACTGGTAGGCGGTGGAAGCCGTCGGTTCGGCCGCCATGGCCCTGCCGAACTCGGCGGCGAGGCCCGCGGAGGCGCCACGCTGGCCTCCTGGGCGCGGCGAGAGGGCGGTGGAATGTTCGAGCAGCGCCGGAGCGACAAGCGCCGCGCCAGTGGCATCCTGGACCGGGAATGGGCCGCAGTCCCACTCCCAGACGGGCTCCTCGGCCAATACCTCGAACTCGCGCCAGTCCCCCTCGTTGTCCGGTCGCATCACCGTTGTCCGGTACCGGCGGTGGACCCGCAACCGGTACCAGACACAAAGCATGCCTGACAATGGCGCCGGAAAATCTCCTTGCGCTGGGTTTCCGGTGTGCCCAGACAAGCGATACGGTCCGGGGCCGGCCGCCGCGGCCGCGACTTGGGCGCATGTGGACAGCGGGGAACGCCCGGCGATCCGGCCACGGGCCGACAACCGGCTGGAGATCAGCGTCAAGATCCCGGCAGCAATGCCGACGAATACAGCGGCGATGCAGAACAGGTACCCGACCAGTTGGAGCAGACGCGCGCCAACACCCACGTAGCGAGTATGACTGTCACGTCCAAACGCGCGCCTGGCGGCGTGGAGGCCGCGCCGCTCAGCCCAACTGGCATGATCAGCGGCTACCCGCTCGTACCGAGCTAAACGCCAGGACAACCGCCCGCCCATCATGGCGGTCGCTGCGTCAGCAGCGCGGGCGATTCGTCTGCCCGGGAGCAAGCCGCTGCCAGACAAACTCGCATGGCAGCAACCGCGCTGCAAACATACTTCGGTGACAACGAACAAAGCTCGATGGCAACGGCAAATAACGCGCCGTTATCCGGCCAACGGACAGATAATGGCGCAACGTGCATTTGATCGGCGTGATTAATTTCGCTTGCATCGGCATGATCGAGTGCGCTGTCATCGGCAGGTTAGGAAGCACCTGCCCGAGGGTCACTAGCTGGCATCTCTCGGCCGCCATACTTCGTAGCCTCGGTCCTCGACGACCGGGAAACGCTTGTAGGCCGCGTTTATCCAAGCATCGATGGCCTCCGGAGAGTCACGGATCGCGCCGATAAGTTCGTGAACAGCATCCAACTTCTCAGGGGTGAGATGCCGGTTGAGTTCTGCCTCCGTTATTTCTGTGTACGTCATCGCGAGCTGCCACCAGAACCTCATTAAGGCACGGCATTCCTCTTGGTCGCGATCATCAGCCAAGCGCATCATGACCATGCCCTGAGCCAGATAAAGCTGGTCTTCATCACGGAACCCATGGCGCAAGTCGGTCAGAGACATGGCAGAACTCTAGTGAGCACGGTCCCTGCCGTCGAAGTGTTTAGTAATCGGTCGGACGCACTCTCATCGGCAGTTCAGGGTGCTCGTCGCGACCGACGTGGCATCCAAAGCTCGGTGTGGCAGACCGTGAGCTACAGCGGCGGGTGCTCGCTCAGCCGAGTACGCCTCTGGATCGCGGCCAGCATCGCGTCGACGTCCTGGCGGGCGAGAGTGGCGGGCTCAGGGGCGCCGGCGAAGGTGGCCGCGGGACGGCGGATTGTCGTACGCCACCGGCCGTGAGCGTGACGGATGGCGATCCCGGTCTTCGTCACGGCGAAGTCGTACCAGATCTTCAGATCGTCCTCGGCCTCCGCCGCCCACCACACCTGCCACGGCTCGCTCTGTAGCCGATCCAGCAGGTCATCCAGGGTTTTCTCGTAGGCAGCAGGGATGCCGTTCATCGGGCCACCCCCGACGACCGTGATGCGTGGGCCGATCTCGGCCGGAACCTGGACGATGATCTGGGGCAGTGAGGCCACGCTCAGCGGTTTGGTCTGCGGTGGCGGCGGCTCTGCCGTTCTGGGCTCACCCGGGTACGCCAGGTTGAGGCGGAGCATCCCCTGCTGGTCGCCGAACAAACCTGACCAGGGGATCAACCCAACGCTGTTCTTGTTCTGCCAACGCAGCGTGCGGGCGCTGCGCTGGAAACCATCGGATGTGCTGAACGCCAAGGCGGGCTCTGACACGGCGATGACGCGATCGTGGTCGCGTTGCCGGACCTCGATCATCACTCGGCCGAAGCCATCATCATGCAGGACGAACACCGGGCACGCGACGTGCCGTCGATCCGGGCTGATCTTGCTTGGACCGGTCCAGCGGTAACGCAGACCCGCCGCGAGCGCGTGGCCATGAGCGGCGGCGAGTGCGTCCTGATCCCAGCCGCGATCGCGTCCCAGCCGGACGGCTGCGGCGTGCACCACGTCAAGGATCAGACGGGCCCGTCCCCGGCAGACAGGTCGGCGATACCGGGTGGCACGGATACCCCCGCCATCTCGAACCCGTCGGTGACATCCGGATACATGGTCACCAGAACGTCTTTGCGGCCGGCATCGTGATGGCACAGGAGCCGGAATTCGGAATGGCGGTTCGAGATGCCGGCCTGGTGTACGGCCTGGCTGTAAAGTTCGCAGACACTACGCGCACTACGCACCAGCATGTTCTCGTCGGGATGCTCCAGCCAGGGACGATTGGCTCTGAGCGTTGGTGTTGGTCCCACTTGGGCATGAGTTCCGGACCCAGGTCTCGTCCGGCGATTCTTGTGGGCA